>JAAZHE010000114.1 GCA_012510855.1 Bacillota bacterium
GCTCTCACACTGCACTTCCTGGGGACAGACCCGGCCGCATATGGCGGGCAAGGTATTGTCTTGGCGAATGATGGCGACCGCACCGGCAAAATCCCCTTCAGCTACTGCCCGCACAAATCCGGGAATATCAATTCCCACTGGACAACCCTTGACACAGGGCCGATGCCGGCACTGCAGGCACCGGGCAGCCTCCCGGCGCGCTGTTTCCGGCGAGTACCCCAAACTCACTTCTCGGAAGTTCTTGACTCTCTCCTCAGGAGGCTGGGTAGGCATAGGCGCCCTCTCAAGACCCTTTTTACCAGTCCCTTGCTTATCTAAAATGTCTACTTGTGACACTGGCCACCACACCCCTCCTCCACCTTTCCTGTTGACTTACAACCGTCTGTGGATCTTTCGTATAGGTGAGACCTGCGGAGCAGAGAAGAAAAATCAACCTGATGGGCATCGAACTCCGGTCCATCAATACAGCAAAACCTAATTTCATCACCGACCCGCACTCGGCAGGCACCGCACATACCGGTTCCGTCCACCATAATGGGATTGAGGCTGACAATTGTCTTGATCCCATGGCGCTTCGTCAGCTCGGACACTGCCTGCATCATGGGAATAGGGCCTACAGCAATTACCAGGTCTAGATGGATGCCGTCATTGACGAGCTGGCGTAACAGGTCAGTCACAAATCCCTTATGCCCGTAACTCCCGTCATCGGTAGCCACCATTACCCGTTCACTGATGGCCGAAAGCTCCTCTAGATAAAAGAGGTGGTCTAGGCTGCGGGCTCCTACCAACGTCAGGACCCGGTTGCCGACCTCCTGGTGCCGCCGCGCCTCAGGATAGATGATGGCCGTTCCCACTCCTCCGGCTACACATGCCACTGTCCCCACTGGCTCGATGATGGCCGGTTTGCCCAGGGGACCTAATAGATCCAATATATGATCCCCGGCATTCATTTCAGCCAGCTGCCGGGTAGTATGGCCAACAGCTTGGACTATCAGAGTGATGGTTCCGGTATCCCCATCCCAATCGGAAATGCTGATGGGAATTCGCTCTCCCCGTTCATGCAGCCGCAGAACAACGAACTGCCCAGGCTGCGCCTTATTGGCTACATCTGGTGCTGCAATTACGTACTTCCACACGTTGTGGGCTGCAGCTTTTTTCTCCAAAATCTTGAACACACAACGTTCCCCCTAGTCCCGTTTCCATTGTCATTAGCTATTCTAACTTAGTCAGTTTATTACCTGCTGACAGGGAAAAAGGCCTGCAAGAGGGCCCAAGGCGATAACTACAGTATATCATTTCAAGCAGTGTGTGGATATGCTCGTGGAGAAAGAACGTAGAAAAGCGGGGGACTATCCCCCGCTTCTTGGACTTAGGCTGTATTATAGTGAGCCAGAGGAGATTCTAATCAACCCACCATGCCTCGGCTAGCTGCTCCTCAAGAATCACTTCCTTGAGGAACTCAACGGCCTTGGAGAAACCTTCCTCGATGGAGGCCAATGCATCCTCATGCTCAATGCTGAGTACATAATCGTATCCTACCAACCTAAGGGCACTGACGATGTCCTTCCATACCTGATATCCATGACCATATCCCACCGACCTAAACAGCCAGGAGCGCTTGGGTAGCTCTGTGTATGGGATAATATCCAGATTGCCGTTTATGGGGCTGTTCCAGGAATCGATGGCGGTGTCCTTGGCATGGAAATGGAATATGGCGCCTTCTTCACCTAGATAGCGGATTGCCTTCACGGGGGCGATGCCCTGCCAGTACAGATGGCTGGGGTCAAAATTAGCACCGATGCTCGGGCCCACAGCCTCCCGCAGTTTGAGCAGGGTGTATGGGTTATACACCATAAAGCCTGGATGCATCTCAAAGGCGATCTTGGTCACTCCGTGATCAGCGGCAAACTTGCTCTCCCGCTGCCAGTAGGGGATTAGCTTCTCTTCCCACTGCCACTCCAAGATCCTGAGAAAATCGGTAGGCCAAGCACAGGTGACCCAGTTGGGATACTTGGCATCCTCGTGGTCTCCCGGACAGCCGGAGAAACCAGCTATGATCTCGATACCCAGCTTTTCTGCCAGGAGAACAGCATTCCGCCAGTCATTGTGGAACTGTTCGGCGATTTCCTTCTGAGGATGCAGGGGGTTGCCGTGCACACTCAGGCAGCTAATGAACATGCCCCGGTCATCAAGGGCTTTCTTGAAATCCTTGAGCTTCTGCTCATCGGCCAAAAGCTCCGCCGGATCGCAGTGTGCCTTGCCGGGAAATCCACCGCAGCCAATTTCAACCGCGTTGAGCCCATAGCTCTTAATCTTGTCTAATGCCTCGGGCAAAGGCAGCTGTCCAAACAAAACAGTAAAGACACCAATCTGCATACCATGACCTCCCTTATCATTTTCCCCAGCAGCCAGCCCACCGGGCCTCTAGTCTATCCTAGACCAATGATGGGCAATATCTTTCTGGTTACATGTTTCGTCGGAGGGCCGATTATTCCTCCCGAATTTTTTCCAGTAGAGGACCTTTCCCGCTTGACTGGCACTTTCCCACAAGACAAATAGTCAAACAAAAAGCCATCGGTTCAACCGATGGCTTTACTGGTGCGCCTAGCAGGAATCGAACCTGCGCTCCCGGCTCCGGAGGCCGGTGCTCTCATCCGCTGAGCTATAGGCGCTTGCATTGTCACTGCTTTGTCATTATAACAGATGCTCCAGGGTTTTTCAATACCCCATTTTCAAAACGCGGCTGGTCAATGGACCTGTGGACAACTACCTGAGTTACAACTTAAACCGCCCGACAAGGGTTCTCAAGTTATCGCTCATCCGAGTCAGGTTTTGAGCAGACGCCGCCACCTCTGATATGGATGCCGCTTGTTCCTCCGAAGCAGTAGCTATCTCGTGACCACCGGTGTTAATCTGCTCAATACCGGAAGAGATTTCTTCCATGCGACCTACCATCTCCGTCACGGCTTCTAGAATGCCGTGCAGCATTTGGCCACTCTCATCTATATTACTCAACACCTCATCGGCTTGTCTAGCCCCTCGACCCATCCCGTCGACAGCTGCCTCAACACCCTTCTGAACCCGCTGTACCAAGGCCCTTATTTCCGCGGTGGCTGTAGAAGCTTGCTCCGCCAGATTCCTCACTTCCTCTGCTACAACAGCAAACCCTCTGCCGTTCTCTCCAGCCCGGGCAGCCTCAATGGCAGCGTTTAGTGCTAGAAGATTTGTCTGATCTGCAATGGCTGTAATGACATTTACTATACTCCCGATTTCCTCAGACAAAAGCCCCAGGTCGGATATCTCGTCAGCCAACTGTTGGATGCTCCTGCTTAGTTCAGTAATCTGCCTTACTATATCTCTAACCGCGTTCTCGCCCGAGGATGCCCTGGCCGCTACCGCCTGCACATCCCTGCCCATCGACTGAACATTGGTGTGCATGGTTTCCAAGGTTGAGGAGAACTGATTGGTGGTACCGGCCACTTCCTCAACAGAAGCGGTAACCTCTTGGGCAGCGGCAGCCATTTGTCCGCTGGTGTTTGCCAACTCATTGGTGGTGCCAGCAACTAGCGTAATCACCTCCCGCATGCTGGTGATGGTTCTATTGAGTGCTTCAGCGACTGCACCCACTTCATCCTGCAGCTTAATCTGCACCTTCTTTGTCAAATCCCCATTGGCCAGGGACTCTATCACTTCTTTGATTGTTCTAAGGGGATCAGCGATCCGCCTGCCGAGGAAAACCGCAGCAGCAACGCTAACGGCGAGAAAGGCTAAAGAAATGGCAGCGAGGAGAATTCTCAACCTATTCATGTTGGCCAGGACGTCAGCTTCCATAGCACCTACGCCGATGGTCCAGCCGGTGGAAGGAACCGGTGCCAAGCCCACTATCCGTGCTACCCCATCTTCGAGGGTATATCGGACCACACCATTCTTGCCCAGGCCAAAGGCCCGTATAGCCCGGCCCGCGTTGGCAAAAACGCCGCTGTCATCAAATATGCTCACCTGCTGCAATACCAGCTGTCGATTGGGATAGGCGTAGAGAGTACCATCGGCACCAATTATGTAAGCGTAACCCCTTTCACCAAATCCCAGCTCATCGGTAATGTCGCTCAAGGCAGTGGCATCTCTCCGGCCGATCAGCGCTCCTACAACCCTACCACCATCTCTGATCGGAACGGCATACATGAGAACCACAGTCTTGGAGACCCGGCTCACAAGGACATCTGACACTGTGACCCGTCCGCTGAGGGCGCTGATTGTGTACTCCCGATCTGCTAAGTTGGCGGTGGAACCATCGCTATATCTGGCAAAACCATTGCGGTCAACCACTCCCAGTACCTCAAATGCAGGGAGCCGTTCCGCCTCCGACCGAATCACCGGCCGCTGCAGTTCCCAGTCCATGCTCTTGACCTCGGGTCTTGCGGCGATGGTCTCCAGGGCTGTCAGATGGGTCTCAAATCGACTCTCAAGATATTCAGCAGCTTTCAAGGCTTGCATTTTCAATGCTGTCTCAACTTCTGCCACTACCGCTGAAGAACTATAGTTGATCGCCAGTAAGCCTATTCCCACACACACCAGGAAAAGCAGAACACCTGTATACACTGCTATCTTGGCTGCCAGACTCCTCTGATAGAACATCGCAAAACGCCTCCTAGATCACATAATTCTAGTCTCTCTTGATGCAAAGCACAGCCCTGATATTCCGACAGATATAAAGTGCTCTATGTTTTTACCGCCGAACTAGACTGTAGTGCTCTTATCCGTCAGCTCGTATATGGGACAAGGCTTACCAAAGTAAAAACCCTGGGCCAAGTCGCATCCCCGCCGGGCAAAAAACTCCATCTGATGGGCTACCTCTATGCCCTCTACAACAATGCTGATTTCCAGTTTCTTGGCCATGTCAATGACTGTGTCAATTACCGCTATATCCTTTGCATGCTGCGAAATACGGTCAGCAAAGTGCCCACTGATTTTGAGAATATCGACGGGTAGATTAGCTAAGTAAGCTAAAGATGAGTACCCTTCCCCGAAATCGTCTAGAGCAACACGAATTCCTAACCGCCTCAGCTCCATCAGATACGTCGTCGCTGACTCAATGTTCTCAACAAGTGTTGTTTCTGTAATCTCAATTACTAGTGCCCTCGGGTTAAAATTGGTCTTTTCCAGCACATCGATTACCATGTTGACCAGCCCACTGCCTGGCTTCAGGTGTTGGCCCGAAAGGTTGACAAACAGCGTCGGATAATCCCCTTCACCGAAATGGCGGAGCACCTGGATGCAGGCTGCCTCCAAGACCCACTTATCAATATGTATGATTAAGCCGCTTGCTTCCGCCACCGGTAGAAACTGGCCAGGCAAGAGAACTCCCTGCTGGGGATGCTGCCACCTTATTAGGGCCTCGACTCCCCACACCACCAGGGAACTGCATTCAACAATTGGCTGAAAATATAGCTTTAGTTCATCCTGCCTCAGGGCTCGGTCCAGCTCATCAGTCAACCGCACTTGATCCTGGGCTGCAGCCTCCATTTTCTTTTCATAGAAACAGAAGCTGTTGCCCGGAACAGCTTTAGCGCCAAACATAGCTATGTCGGCTTGGCGGAGCAGCGTATCAACACTGTCTCCATGTTCCGGGAAAAGGCTGATGCCAATACTGGCGGTTATGGTGATTTTCTCGGGACCTACATCAATGGGCTGGGAAAGAGCAGCGAAAAATCGATCAACAAAGCCTATCACGTCCTCCTCGCCCGAGACTCCTTCCAAAATCACTACAAACTCATCACCTCCTTGTCGGATCACACAACATATGTCACTAGCGTGTTCTGGGAACCGTAAACCGATCTCCACCAGCAGCGCATCTCCAGTATCATGTCCATACTTATCGTTGACCGCTTTGAAGTCATCGAGGTCAACGAACATGACTGCAACACCTAATCCACTTACCTTAGCTAGCTCAATGGCATTCTTCAGTCTTCTGGGCAGGACAGTACGGTTAAATAACCCTGTAAGGGGATCGCGCTCAGCTAAATACTCCATCCTTCTGGCATAAAAGCTGAGTTCTCTCACATACTCCCTGATAGCTTCAGTCATTCTCCTGTAGTTACGGATAAGCACCTCTTGTTCAGTCATTGTGGGCAGGGGCCATGTAATCTCTTCAC
>JAAZHE010000115.1 GCA_012510855.1 Bacillota bacterium
AAACATATCATACCAGTCAGCGAAAACCCGCTGGATCCCCCGGGCATGCTGCGGGTATGTGACGGTTAATTGAGCCACCGCCTCACGCTCGTCAATGACTCCTCGATCGAGCTCCAACCACAGCTTGCTCTCAAAAACGATCCTATAGTAAAGCTCCACGCCTTCTTCACTAAATCCCAAACTCCTAAGGTACTCCTTGGGCCGAAAGCTCAGGAGCACATTGCCAATATCAAATATGGCGTTTCTATTGCTCACCCCGTCACCCACCTAACCACATCCCATGCCTACAGCAAATAACCCACACCAAACAAGACACCCTCTGTCTTCACCAGGGTCCTGCATTCGCCCTCATTCACCCCGGAACTCTCTCACAGTCTCCACCATGGCCAGGTATCCTGAAGCCGGCACATAATCCGGAATAGAGTTCCCAGTGCCGATTGCAACCCCTCCCCATCCCTCGGCGGCATATCCCAAAATGTCATGCACATAATCCCTAATCGAATCCTCATCATATTGGCAGATTACATCCATATCTACTCCACCAAAGTTGCCTATTCTATCTCCATAGCGTTCCAGCCACACCCTAAATGGCGCGATGGCATCTTCATTGGAATGCTTAGCATCGATTTTCACAACTGTAATGATATCATCCATGACCTCAAAGATGTTGCCGCAGGAGTGCAAAAGGAAGGGCTTGCCGTAGGAATGCACAAGGGCTACTATGCGCTTATATTGGGGAAGTATATGGGTGCGGATATCATCGGGGGAAAGCAGCGTCGATGTGCGGAATCCCAGATCGTCGCCGAACCGGCAGACAGCATATAGATCGCCGTACTCCCGCATAAATCGGTCCCAGATGGCCGCCATCACATCCCCCACCCGGGAAAACAGGTCGGCATATAACTCCGGATCATCTACCCGAATGTAGCACAGCTTCTGGAAACCGACTACATCCTGCACCAGCTCAAAGACTCCGTTGCCGGGACCCCCTATCGCCTTCATGCCAGGGGGCATAGTCTCCCGGAGCAGCTCAAAATCCCGACCGTATTTTTCAAAATACCAATCCGGAATACTATCCCAGGGATACCGCTGAAAATCCTCCCTGGTTGCAATAACGCCAGGCTTGTGTTGCCCCAGTGCACCGCTCCCCGGCATTGCCGGTCCAATACACCGCTCAAAGCTCACTGTATCATAGCCCATTTTCACGAAAAACTCAGTGTAATATCGAAAGAACTCCAGGCGGTCTCGCTCATCCCCTTCATACAGCTCGGCAAAGCGCCGATTTAGTATTCTTTCCATCACCTTTTCTGAGATGGTGTGCTCGTAGAGCGGAAGCCGGGCGGGGGTTTGGTTTCTGGCCGCGGCTATTATGTTTGTATAATCCGGTCTAAACTCAGACATAGGGTCTCCCCTTCCTTGACTTCAGATTCTTCTCACCGCTCGAGTTCCCCAACACGTATTTCCCCCGCTATGTTGACAATCCCTCCCTACACCGCTTTATTCTTGTGAGCTAACTAGATGCGACCGGCAGGCGATTAATATAGGTGTTCACCAGCCCTGGGCGTCTCCGCAGAAAATGTGTCGCCTGCTTTATAGTTTCTTGATACCTGCTCCTTACACTAAAATCAAACAACGTACAAAGGAGTGGTCGCATGTCGCATTTCATTGTCCAGACTACCGGCTTGACGAAGTATTACGGCAGACAACTTAGTGTTGACAATCTGGCCCTCAAAGTGCCCGCGGGTAGCATTTATGGTCTCTTAGGGCCGAATGGTGCCGGCAAATCAACTACCCTTAAACTGCTCACTGGGCTGATTCGGCCTGACAATGGAAAAATCCAAGTCTTTGGCGAACCTTGGCAGCGCCACCATTTGCAGCGCATCGGGGCCCTAATTGAAGAGCCTGCACTTTACGGCAACCTAACTGCGGAAGAGAACCTCTTGATCCACACAACTATCATGGGCCTACCCAAAACAGAGATTGACCGTGTCTTGAACTTGGTTAACCTCAAAGGCACAGAGGATAAGCTGGTATCAAGGTTTTCTACCGGAATGAAGCAGCGCTTAGGCATTGCTATTGCATTGCTGGGTAAACCTGAGCTCTTGATATTGGACGAACCTACCAATGGCCTTGACCCTTTGGGCATCCAAGAGTTTAGGAGATTAGTAAAGTCCTTCCCCAAAATGGGCATCACTGTGATTCTTTCCAGCCATATCCTCACAGAAGTGGCCCAAGTGGTGGACCATGTAGGAATCATCAGCGAGGGACGCCTGCGCTACCAGGGAGCCATAGGAAACGATACAGAACTAGAAAGACTCTTTATTCAAGTTGTAAGGGGGCAAGAACAATGAACAGTCTACTCAAGGTCGAGAATTTGAAGTACAAGCGGACCATCGCCAAGAAGCTGCTTCTTACTGCCCCGCTTTTCTTCCTGCTTGTTGCCCT
>JAAZHE010000116.1 GCA_012510855.1 Bacillota bacterium
CATGAACACCGGTCACAACGGCTCTATGACAACGGCCCACGCCAATTCACCGAAAGATCTTATGTCCCGCCTGGAGACCATGGATATGATGGGAAACATGGAGCTGCCTTTGCGGGCTATTCGAGAGCAAATAGCCGCGGCTTTGGATATTGTTGTCCACCAAAACCGATTCCGGGACGGCAGCCGCAAAATAACGGAAATAGCCTGGATAGAAGGCATGGAAGGTGACCGGATAAAGATGGTGCCCTTGTTTGTCTTCCGTCCTGAAGGTAGTGCAGGGGGCAGAATTGCGGGCAAGTTTGTCCAGAGAAACAAGCCTGCAGCATTATATGACGAGCTGAATCAGCGGGGGATATAAAGATGCTCAAAATGGTGTTGTACTTCTTCAGCTTCCTCTGTTTTTGTTTGGCATGCCTAGGCTTTGACGCTGCCGGATCACGGAGGGGATCAGTGAAAAAACTGGAGAGCAGTTTACCCAAGAATCCGGCTCTCAGGGTCTTGGTGGGAGGAATCATCGGATGGCTCCTAGCTGGATTATGGGGGATGCTGCTGGGCGCTGCTGCTGCCGGAATTCTTCCGCCGGTTATCCTTTTAAGAAGGCGCCGGCGGCAGCAAGCCAAATTGGAGCTGCAGCTACTAGATGGGCTTACGCTGATGCAAGGGGGCTTGCAGGCGGGATTCAATCTTTACCAGACATTGGAACTGGTTGCCCGGGAGATGGAACCGCCTTTAGCTGTCATCTGCAGCCGGATTATTAGCGAAGTACAGCTGGGTGTACCAATGGATGCTGCCTGGGAGCGGGCCGGGAAAGAGGTGGCCAATGAAACTTTCTCGGAGCTGGTCACTGCCGTCACTATCCAGCGGCAGATGGGCGGAGATTTAGTCTTTGTTTTAGGCACGTTAAGGGAATCACTGCGGCAGAAGTTGAACCTAGCGGCAAAACTTAGGAGCGTTACCTCCCAGGGTAGGCTAACGGGTACTATTGTAGCCATCCTGCCCATTGCCCTCGTTGGCATCATTCACCTCATCATGCCTGACTTTATCCGACCCTTGCTAGTCGATCCCATCGGTCAGCTCCTGCTGGGCATCGCCTTTGCCTTGGAGGTAGTTGGTACTTGGATGATCAGCCGGGTCTGTCAAGTGGATCCATAGGGAGTGATGGACTTGCACTGGTTCTTGGCAGGTTGCTATGGATGCTGCGCTGCTTTAACCTATCTTTGGTATGAAGGAGTAAAATCCAGCTGGTTGGCTCGGCAGAAACTGGAGTCTCGTGGGGACTTCGAAGGTACGGGTTGGCACCTCTTTCAGCTGGTCAGCAGGGGATTGGTCTCTGATTTGGGGACTATCGTCTGGCGCCGGCTGCCGCGGCATAGGGTCAAAAAGGATAGCCTGCGGCGCCTAGCTGCCGCCGGATATCCAGCCGGTATGACCATCCAAGAGCTGTGGGGCTGGCGCTGTGTTGCAGCTGGGAGCGGATTAAGTCTTCTGTATCTTGCCCAGGATGGCTTTCTCTTGGCGGCGCTAGGGGGGTACCTCTGGAGCCGACTGCCCTACCTATGGTTGACCATAGCTGCCGCCAAGCGGGAGGCGGCCATTCGCCGGGCGCTGCCGGGGGTGCTGGATCTTCTGGTAATCTGTACCGGTGCCGGACTTACCTTTGATGCCGCGTTGGCGGTAATCGTTGAAAAGAGTCAGCCAGGTCCCTTAATTGACGAACTGCGGCTAGTGCTGCACCACATGCGGATGGGAGATAGCCGCCAGGAAGCCCTGAGGCGGATGTCTGCCAGGACGGAAAACACCGATGTGAAGTCGGTCTGTGCAACACTGATCCAAGCTGACCAGCTGGGGACCAGCATCAGTTCTACCTTAGTGCTCTTGGCTAATCAAATTCGGATTAATCAGGCCCAGCGTGCTGAAGCCCGGGCCAACCAAGCACCGGTAAAGCTCCTATTCCCCCTGGTGTTTTTCATATTTCCAAGCCTCTTGGTAGTTCTGTTTGGCCCGGTCTTTTTGGGGGGAAGAATCTAACAGGATGATGCTGGGAAGTTGACAAGCGGTGCAACAGTTGAGAATGAGATTTTCCTTAATCGATGAGCCTGTGTGTTCATGAAAGGATTAGGAGAGCTGCAGGAGAATGGGGACAAGGCGAGAATACATATCATGTACAAGAACAATAATCAAAGTTCGGTCCGCTAGGGGAGCGTTTGCTGAGAGTGGAACCAACCGGTTCCTGACCCTTCGAACCTGTAGGGTAATACCTGCGTAGGGAATGCGGCTAGGTTATGAACTAGAGCCGTAGCCCGTGGTTACGGCTTCTTTCATACCTCGATGTGGTTCCTCCCTGGGAACGGCCGAACCAAGGAGGAGTTTTTTATGAAGAAAGATTGGGATACTCGGGTAATGGTTGAGATTGCGGTGGCAGCAGCTCTGGCTTTAATCTTGGGGATGCTGCGGATCTATAGGATGCCTTATGGCGGGTCGGTGACCTTGGAAATGGTCCCCCTGTTTGTGGTCAGCCTGCGGCATGGGGTAGCGGCTGGAGTGTGGTCGGGCTTCGTCGTAGGGATGCTTAACCTTTTCTTGGATCCCTATGTAATTCACCCAATACAGCTGGTAATGGATTACCCCCTTCCCTTTGCAGCCCTTGGGCTTGCCGGTATGTTCCCCAGTAAACCTATGCTGGGCTTGATCTTGGGAACAGCTGGCCGTTATGTCATCCACGTGCTATCGGGGGCCATCTTCTTTGGAACTTATGCACCAGAAGGAATGAACCCTTGGGTCTATTCTCTGGGGTACAATGCCAGTTATATCATTCCCAATGGGATTATAGCAATAGTTGTCATTGGGCTCTTGCTTCAGACTCCGCTTCTGAAAGGAGCAAACAACAAGAGGTAACTGGGGATGAAGGATAGGTCTGATAATCCAAGATTTAGGCGGGCATTGATTTTTTGCAACGGTGAGTTTTCTGCAGAGAGTGTCCCTGAACTTGGGGAAGACGATCTCGTGATCTGTGCCGATGGAGGGCTGGACCACGCCTTGGCTCTGGGTATAAAGCCCCACGTTGTGCTGGGAGATTTTGATTCCCTAAGCGAAACCGTCAGGCGACGCTTGAGGGAGAAAGACCCGGCACTAGGCACAGTATATGAGTATCCAGTGGAGAAGGATAAGACCGACGGCCAGATAGCAGTGGAATACGCTGTTAGTGAAGGCATAGGGGAAATCTGGCTTCTGGGAGGCTTAGGAGGCCGCCTGGATCATGCTCTAGGCAATGTACTATTGGGTTCCGCCTTAGGGTTTGAGGGTATGCTGAAAGTCTTAGGGCGGGGAGAATCTGCAGTTGTTGTAAAAGGTCCTGGACGGGTGGAAATCTCCGGCGCGAAGGGGGATTATGTCTCCCTTATCCCCCTGACGCCAGTCTGTACCGGTGTAGTTACTGCGGGCTTGTACTATCCCCTCAGAAGTGAAACCCTTTACCGGGGGGATACCAGGGGATTGAGCAACGAGCTGATTTCCTGCGCTGGTTCCGTGGAGTTGGCTGCAGGTCTCATCATTGTGATTCATACCCAAAGAGAGGATAGGCGAGGGGACTAGACTTGGTGCTAAGAAGAAGTGCAGTTGTAATCAACCAATGGGCTGAAGCAAAAACAGGCGACGGTTTGTCGCCTGTTGCTTATCTAGCGGTGAACTGATGAGTTCAAGGATATTAGGTTTGGGCCGCACCCAGAAGCAAGGGATGCCTTAGATAGCGCGGCTGACTTTGCCTCCCTTGAGGCATCTGGTACAGACGTACCTGCGGGCAACGGTGCCGTTCCAGTTGATCTTAACCCGCTGCAGGTTGGGGACCCAGCGACGACGGGTCTTTCGATTGGAGTGGGATACGTTATTGCCTGTGGTAGTTCCCTTATTGCATACGACACAGCGTCGGGCCATACTCTCGCACCTCCTTGCTTCACGTAAACAAACACCTTGTAAGTCTTAGTATCACAGTCTTTTCCCATTGTAGCACAAGCTTTCACTGCAGGCAAGGTTCTAGAGAGAAGGTCGCTTTTTTCCTTCCCAATCCAAGGGAGCTTCCGATGACCATTGACCACATGGTGGATTGATGGGATTATAGTGATGCTGGACATTATTTGAAAGCATCACCTATGGTAGTTTATAGGAGAGGAACCGTTATATGTAAACTGCTACTTGGTCTGCACGGTCGAGGGTTCTACAACACTGTATTTAGGGACAGCGGTGAGGGGGAAATGAAATGAGCCAGTGCAGTAACTGCCAGGAGTATCTCCACGTGTGTGCTAGGAATGTGCCCATCTTTGCCTCCCTTGGTCCTGAGGAACTGCTGGAGGTCAACAGTCTTATCCGCTCGGTAGAGTACGAGAAGGGGGAACTCCTATTTGGCGAAGGGGATATCGGTACCAATCTGTATATTGTCCGCAGCGGCCGGATCAAGCTGTACACAGTGTCAAGCGATGGAAGGCAGCAAATCATCCGCATTCTAGAGCCTGGAGATTTTTTCGGGGAGCTAGCACTGTTTCAAGATGCAGCGCAGAACTGCTTTGCGGAAGCCATGGAGTATAGCCAGGTCTGCCTTCTCGGCCGGTCGGATATGAAGGCCTTGCTGAACAGAAAGCCGTCGGTGGCGGTGGCTTTGCTGGAGGCAATGAGTGCTCGCCTTGCCCAAGCGGAGAGATTCATCGGAGACTTGGCCTTGAAGAACGTTGAGGAGAGGCTTGTTTCTTGGCTGATGATGGAGGCAAAAGCTGGGCTTTTTAGGGAAGGAGAAATCGAAATCCGCTCGCCTCTCAGCCGTGAGGAATTGGCCCATCTGTTGGGAACAACAGTTGAAACCGTGAGCCGCCGCCTCAATGCCCTCCAGGCCGAAGGATTCCTCACACTTCAGGGTCATAGGTCCATAATTATCCGAGACCTTGATGGTCTAAAAAGGATCCTGGTGAGATAAACTCCTCCAGACTCCTTTCTCCTCAGCGGTTCTGGAGCTGTAGAACTCTGGATGAAGGTGCGGACAATTGGCTGGTAACGGCTTAGGGAATAACCTCAACAGATCTTTAATACAATATGGGTGACCGATGGGCCCCTGGTGCTGTCTCAAGAGCCGGCAATAGCACAGGGGCCTTTGCATGAGCAGATAGTTGTGATAATATTGGTCGAGAATTATCTCCCCTATATCCCCGGTTATTGGGACAGAAAATGACCAATGGTCACAAGGAAATACCCAAACTCTGGCGAATACAGTAGCTTAGTTTTTTCCATGGAATTCGAAATCGGGATGGTGAACGGAAAGGAACAGTAAGGTCGAGCACATAGTCTGGAGGGAGAGGCTTGGCAGGTAAATTCACGACCGCGTTAGGTAAGGTAGAGATTTCTGATTCGGTGATTGCGATTATCGCGGGAACGGCCGCTTCCGAATGCTACGGGTTAGTCGGCATGGCTGCCCGTAATGTACAAGATGGACTCATTGACCTCTTACGTCAAGAGCACTACGAACGAGGCGTGGAAGTTGAGTCCAAAGGAGAAGAATTAGTCATCAGACTGCATATAGTTGTGGAGTATGGCACCAAGATTTCTGAGGTAGCCCACAACGTAATGCAGCGGGTGAAATATGCAGTAGAGACCACTTGTGGTGTTCCTGTGCGGCAGGTTGATGTACGGGTTGAGGGTGTGAGAGTTACACGGCCTCAAAGTGACAAATAGGCCGATTGATCATAGGAGACTGGCAGGAGGAGCGGTTTGGGATTGGAGAGAGATTGTCTAGAGGGCAGCTTGTTTAGAAGTATGATCTTCGAAGCGGCTACCCTGTTGAACGAAAAAAGAGAAGAGATTGATTTCTTGAATGTATATCCGGTTCCCGATGGTGATACCGGTACCAATATGGCGCTGACTTTGCTGGCAGCTGCCAAGGAAGTGGAAAAATGCAGTTCTGATTCCCTCGGCGATTTGGCCGCCGCGGCGGCTAAAGGCTCTTTGATGGGGGCCCGCGGTAATTCCGGCGTGATCCTTTCACAGCTTCTGCGGGGTTTCGCCCAGCCGCTGCAGGATAGGGAAAAGGCTGGAGTGCCGGAGCTAGCCAAAGCTCTTCAGGAAGCTTCCGCCACTGCCTATAAGGCAGTGATGCGACCTGTGGAAGGAACCATGCTGACGGTAGCCCGATATGCCGCGGAAGCCGGAAAGCAGGCTGCCAGGAAAGAGACCGATATTGTGAAATGGTGGCACCTGGTTCTAGAAGCAGCTGAGAGGGGATTGGCGGAGACCCAAGGAATGCTGCCTGCCTTGGCCGAGGCCGGTGTCGTCGATGCCGGTGGCCAGGGAGTGGTCACTATTTTGCGGGGTGCTTATTCTGCTTTAGTCCGTGGGGAAGCCTCGGTCTTAACCGGGATGTCAAGTGCTGTGGAGATTGATGAGGTCCCGGCAGATAACAACCTTGGCATAACGGAACTGGAGTCCATTGAATTCCGTTACTGTACTGAATTGATTGTCAGGGGCAACGAAATCCCCATCGGGGCCCTGCGGGAAAGGCTGGCTGGCTTGGGAGATTCTTTGCTGGTAGTTGGGGATGCTGAGACTGCCAAGGTCCACGTCCACACCAATCACCCTGGCCAGGTGCTGGAGATCTGCGGCGAATGCGGTGAGATGCTGGAGATTAAGATAGATAATATGGCGGAGCAAAACCGTCAAGCCAGCCGCCTGAATCAGCTGGCTGAAACCAACGGCAAGAATCCATCGGTTCCAGCTCTTCAAGGAGAAGAAAGTGGAGAGGCTGCAGACCCAGAAGTAGAAAAAGAGCTCGGTATAGTAGCTGTTGCCTTGGGCAGCGGTTGGAAAGCCATTTTTGAGGGACTGGGTGTGGATGTTGTCCTCAACGGCGGGCAGACGATGAATCCCAGCACTGAAGAATTGATTGAGGCGATTGAACGGGTTCCCGCAAGAAGAGTGATTGTACTCCCCAACAATAAGAACGTTGTTTTTGCTGCAGAGCAGGCCGCCAAAGTAGTCGACAAAGAGGTGGCGGTAATTCACACCCCAGGGCTGCAGCACGGAGTTGCCGCGGCTGCTGTTTATGATGAAGACCTGGAATTTGCTGAGCTGATTGAGAAGATGGAAGCCGCCAGTCGGTCTGTTGTCAGCGGCGAAGTGACCTAT
Organism: Bacillota bacterium; assembly: GCA_012510855.1. Taxonomy (GTDB): domain Bacteria; phylum Bacillota; class Limnochordia; order DTU087; family DTU087; genus DTU087. The sequence goes on from JAAZHE010000116.1 coordinate 7,159, forward strand.
GCTGTGCGTGATACCACAACTAACGGGATAAAGATTAACGAACGGGATTATATTGGTTTGCAGCAGGGTAAGGTGATGGTGGCGGGTAAGGATCTAGTCACTACCACCAAGGAACTCATCAGAAGCCTGCTATCTAAGCGGAAAGCCGAGATTGTAAGTCTTTTCTACGGCCGAGATGTAATCCACGCGGCAGCTCGAGAGCTTTTGCAGCAGCTGCGGGCGGAGTTTCCAGAACCTGAATGGGAACTCTATGAGGGGGGTCAGCCGCTGTATTATTACTTGGTGGCTTTAGAATAGCAAACAGAGACAAGTCCTAGCTGGGGGCTAGTCCCCAGCTGTGTTTTCCGTAGACTCTTTTGACGGTAAAGGGAGGAGAAGCATGGCTGATATTCAGATCGTTACCGACAGCGCGTCAGACCTGACAGCTGAAATGGCCAAGCAGTACGGCATTAGGATTGTGCCTTTATCCGTTACCATAGGGGATAAACACTACACCGACGGAGTAGACCTGACGGCGGAGGAGTTTTATCAAAAGCTCCGGTCCACCGATGCTCTGCCCCGGACGTCTCAACCGGCCCCCGGACGCTTCGCCGATGTATACCGAGAGGCGATAGACGCAGGAAAACAAGTGCTTTCCATTCATATCGCTAGTAAGCTTAGTGGAACATATCAGGCCGCGACTTTGGCAGCGGAGATGGTGGGTTCAGATTCTATCGTTGTGGTGGATTCCGAGACGGTTTCCATGGGTGTCGGTCTACTTGCCATTGCAGCTGCCCGCCGCAGCAGTTCGCTGGCTGAGGCTCAAGAAGCCGTAAACAGGGCCAGAGAAACGCTGGGCATACTCTTTGTACCCGACACCTTCGAGTATATGGTAAAGAACGGACGAATCGGCAAAGCGGCTTCGCTGGCCGGGAGTCTCCTTCAGATCAAGCCAATACTAACCATCGCCGGCGGAACTGTCGACGTAGTCGAGAAGTTGAGGGGCAGGAAAAAGGCCCGCCGCCGCCTTTTGGAACTCTTCCGAGACGGAGTAGGAGAAAATAAGGTCAATGTAGCGGTGCTCCATGCCGATGCAGAGGAGGAAGCGCAGGAGCTCCTGCAGGAAATCCAGCAGACAGTGGACTGTGCTGAAACCTACTTTACCTATGTTGGACCGGTCATCGGGTCACACGCAGGTCCAGGCGTGTTAGGGCTGGTGTGGCATGTGGCTTTGCCTTAGGAAGGTCGACAGGTAATGGATGGGTCTTCAAGACTGTACTGAGAGACCGGGTGTAGGTTTTTCCCGCCCGGTCCTTTTGCTTTTCTTTGTCCCTTGCTTGAGAAGGCTCGATGGCGGCCTTAGTGACCGCCATCGGGGGAGAGGAGAAACCGGAGGAAGAGCAAATTGGTAACTTAGGACCAATTGCGCCTCCTATTCATTTGGGGGAGGGTTAAACCGTACTCCGGTATTAATGTGTACCCTTTTCGGAAACAGTATACTCGTCACTGAGAAGAAGCGCTTGGCAAAAACTGGAATGGAGGTGGCTTAGTTGCGGGTAATTACCGGTATTGCCAAGGGTCGTAAGTTGGAGAGCGTCAAAGGCCTCAAGACACGGCCAACCTCCGACCGGGTCAAGGAGTCTTTGTTCTCCATCTTGGGAGAAAAAGCGGCGGCAGGGAGGTTCCTCGACCTGTATGCCGGGTCGGGCGCCATAGGTATTGAGGCGTTAAGCCGGGGCGCGCCGGGTGCTGTATTTGTGGACAACAGTAAAGCAGCGGTGCAAGCAATCCGCAAGAACTTGGAGCGGGTGGGCCTGGCTGACTTGGCGGAGGTTTACCAAACCAATGTGGAGCGGGCAATCCCCATACTGGCGAGGCGGAAATTGGCTTTTGGCTGCATTTTCTTAGACCCACCCTATCTTTCCGGCAAGGCGGTGACGACACTGGAAGCCATTGACTGTCATGGTTTAGCCGGGCCCGAGACCTTGGTTATTGTAGAACATGGAAAGCAAGAACAGCTGCCTGAACGAATCGGGAGTCTCGTGCTTCACAGGGTTCAGTCCTACGGCGATACGGCAATTAGTTTCTTTGTCAGGCATGATTCTATAGATTACTAAAAGGTATGAAGGAATTTGTAGGGAAGAAGGGAAATATATGAAAATCGCAGTCTGCCCAGGGAGTTTTGATCCTGTAACTAACGGACATCTAGACATCATTACCCGGGCCTGTGATATTTTTGACCGGGTTTATGTGGCGGTCCTAAATAATCCGGAAAAGAAGCCACTGTTTACTGCTGAAGAGAGAGTAGAGCTGTTAAGAAAAGCTACAGAGCACTTGGATATTGTTGTCTGTGAGCAGTTCGAGGGGTTAGTAGTGGAGTACGCTAGAAGGCGGGGCGCCGTGGCTATTGTTCGGGGGCTACGGGCGGTAACCGATTTTGAGTATGAGTTAAAGATGGCTTCGATGAATCATCATCTAGACAAAGATGTTGAGACTGTCTTCATGATGACCAGCACTGAATGGTCCTTCCTTAGTTCCAGTGCCGTGAAAGAGGTGGCCAGCCTCGGTGGCGATATCACCGCTTGGGTTCCACCTTGTGTTGCCGAAGCCCTAACCAAGAAATTTGCCCATGCTCACAGAGACTGAGCATCGAGTTTTGACCATTGAAGGGGGCTATTGGGTTGAATCGAAGAAATATCGTTATCCTGCTGGACCGGTTGCAAGAAATAGTGGAGGTGGCACCGAAGATCCCCCTTTCGGGCCGGAGTCTGGTCGATGAAGATGAAGTCTTGGACTTGATCGCCAAGATTCGAAATGCGTTACCTGAGGAGATGCGGAGGGCAGAAGCTCTGGCCGCGGAGAGGGACCGGATCCTTGAAGATGGACAGAGAAGAGCAGAGCGTATCATCGCCCAGGCTGAGGAGCAGGCGGCAAGACTTCTGCGGGAAAGTGAAATCATCAGGTTGGCCCAGGCAGAGGCGGAACGGATTATTGAGGAAGCCCGCAGACATGCTTATGAGATGGAATCTGGAGCCAAGAATTACGCCAAGAAGCTGCTGGAGATTCTACAGAAATCCTTAGCGGAAAACCTTTCGGTGGTGGAAAATGGCCTCCAGCATCTTGAAGAGATGGAATAGTCATTGGGACAGTACCGCAACCTAACTACATAGCGGGAGGGAGGGGTTGAGATGTCCTCCAGACAAGGCACCGAAACCGCCACTTTAGCAGGAGGCTGTTTTTGGTGCTTAGAAGCCGTCTTCGATAGCCTTGAGGGTGTAGTCAGTGTTTGTCCTGGATTTGCTGGCGGAACCACTGTTAATCCGACCTATGAAGAGGTCTGCACAGGCACCACCGGCCATGCTGAGGTGGTTCAGATAACCTTCGATCCCCGTGTCATTTCTTTTCAGGACCTCTTGGAGGTTTTTTTCAATATCCACGACCCAACAACGCTCAACAGGCAGGGCCCCGATGTCGGGACCCAGTACCGTTCAGCCATTTTCTACCATACAGAACAGCAAAGGCAGATCGCGGAATCGATGATAGCGGAGCTTGAGGCCAGTAGAGCATTCGATTTACCAATTGTAACCGAAGTTGTGCCCTTTACTGTTTTTTATCCGGCGGAGGATTATCATAAGAATTACTACAACCTGAACCCAAGTCAGCCTTATTGCCGAACTGTGATTGCCCCCAAATTGGCTAAGTTCAGGAAGAAATACCAAGACCGCCTTAAGGAGTAAGTACCGCGGTGGGAGCAGCTCTTGCCGTTTTACCTTACGCGGATGAAGATGATTCGCACGTTGCGGACAAGATTGAGGATGGTGCCCAATCCTATGAGACAGCCGGTGGTAGCCGCGGCAGTCCTCAAGGATATCCCCATGCGGGTGAAAAAGGGTGCTTCTCCCAGGCCCACCGTAAATGGTATTGATATTCCTGAGGCTGCCATAGCAGCGATGGGCCGCCATAGAATCACCGTTAGCACTGCCGCCAGGATGCCGTGAAGCGCCCGAGCCACAATATAGGGGCCTAGGCGGATGTCGGTTCCCCTCAGCATAGTTGCTACCTGGGCATGGACCGACAGGCCGCTCCAGCCAATAATAAAACTGGCCAGGACTGTCCTTAGGAGTAGTGGCGCATTGACCTGGCTGATGGCCTCACATCCAATGGTGATCTCTATAATTCCCCTGACAAGCGGCGGGATAACTGCATCATTGATAGCAATGGAGCGGAAAAATACGCCCAGGCAATTCTGAATAGCTTGTGTTACACCGGAGACATCCAAGATGCGTCCTAATACTGAAAAGATCATGATGCAGCCGCCGATGAAGAGCATGGAGGAAAATGTCTCTCTGATGGCATCACCGAACAGCTGTCCGAAGGAACGGCCGTCTCTGATTCTGGCTTCTTCTAGTGCGCTAAATGCCCGGGAAATGATGTTCGCCCGTCTGGGAGGTAGGGAGGGCCTTGCAGTTGACGTATCCTTCTCGGGGATGAAACGCATCAAGAAGCCCACAATGACCACCGACAAGTAGTGGGCAGCGGCGATGGTCCAGCCGATCTCTTGAATGCCGAACATGCCGATGGCCACTGCACCTACCATGAAGAGGGGATCAGCGGTATTGGCGAAGGAGACAAGTCTTTCGCCTTCTACACCATTACACAGGTCCTCCCTCCGAAGCTGAGCAGTGATCTTAGCACCGATGGGATACCCCGATGCCAGGCCCATGGCAACTGCGAAGGCTCCCACTCCCGGAATGCGAAACAGGGGGCGCATGAAAGGCTCCAAGAGCACGCCGATGAAGTGAACTACCCCAAGTCCCATGAGGATTTCCGACATGACGAAAAAGGGTAGGAGAGCAGGGAGGACAATGTCGAACCAGATCTTGAGACCTTCCAAGGAAGCTGTAAAGGCGACTTCTGGGTAGCGGAGAATGGTGATGGTGAGAAGCAAGGCCACGGCGGCTGACAAGTAAGCGAACCATCTGGATATGGACTGTTTTTTGCCTGGCAAGCGAACTCCCCCCGGTGCGTGCAGAATTGGTACAAGACCTAAGCCGATATATTTATATGACGGTCAAACTGGAATATGTCTTGGGGCTACCGGACAAAAACCTAGCAAGGGGCGGAAGGAGTATTAGACGGCTGCCGGAAAGGAAGGGGAAGCATGGGGCCAGTACGGGTACCCGTCATCGTCTTTTTTATCTTGCTTTTTTGTATTACATCCTCATGGAATTTGGAAGCAGCAGCGGGGTGGTCCTTCTCTGACCTGGGAGTGCTGAGACTGAACATGAGAGGTGCAGCTGTCATGTTTCTGCAAAACTGCCTGGCAGAATTAGGGTATTTAGCCCAGCCTGCTGACGGAGTATTTGGTCCAGCCACCCGCCAAGGGGTGATGGCCTTTCAGACGGCCAATGGTCTAAGGTCCGACGGCATCGTTGGCAAGACTACATGGGAAGCCCTAGAGGAACTCTTGCTTGGAGTCTCTAGGACCTATACTGTGAAGGCCGGTGATACTCTCTGGGGTATTGCCAGGCAGCACAACGTTGCTGTTTCGGATCTAGTAAGGGTCAATGGGCTTTCCAACCCAGATAGGATACGTCCTGGACAGGTACTCCAGATTCCCAAAGGAGCCGCGAAGGATGGGGGTGAAGTGATACCCTCTGTCGCTTTACTGCCTTGGGAAGAAGTCAATCGGCTCTTCCCTCGGGAAGGCATTGCTGAAATAATTGACTTGGAGTCTGGTTTGCGCTTTGCCGTTAGGCGGCTTTTCGGCACCAACCATGCCGATGTTGAACCTCTGACTAGAGCCGATACTGAGATCATGAAAAAAGCCCTGGGAGGAAGCTGGTCATGGGCAAGGAGATCCATAGCAGTAAAGTGTAACGGGCTTTACATCGCAGCATCCATGAACGGAATGTCGCATGGAACCAGCAGCATAGAAGGCAACAACTTCCCAGGCCATTTTTGCATCCACTTCTATGACAGCCGCCTCCATTCCGGAGATCGGTTGGATCCAGAACACCAGCGGGCGGTGATGCAGGCATTACTGTATTGAGATGTACACAGAGCATAGGAAGGCTGTGGCAGATGGGCTGGCCAGCCATGAAACAGCAGTGGGGGCGGCCGGCAGCAAATTGAGCTAAGGGCGTTGGCTGGGGGCTGCTGGCTCCTTGACAGCCATAACAGCGGTAATTATAATTTATGGGGTGAGACCCTATGCAGGTGAATATTGGCGAGATCAAGGATACCAAGGGTGGGGAGATTCGGTTTCGTCTGGTGGAGGACTGGTCCAAGCTGTACATAGATGGACAATCCGTCCACTGTGTCAGCCCAGTAGTGTTCAGCGGCCGGGTTACTGCAACTGGAGAGGTTTTCTTGGTGAGGGGGACCGTGGCAACAGACATCGAGACTACCTGCGCTAGATGCCTGAGTCCAGTAAGGGTCAGTATCAAAGCCGATGTGGACGAGCGATTTCGAATGGCGTCCCACGCTGGTGGCGCTGGCTCGGCTGGAGATCGGGAAGATGAGGACGACGAATGGCGTGAGGAGGATGTGCGGGAGTTTCGGGGTTTGACCATTCAGCTAGATGATGTGGTCTTAGAGAATTTGCTGGTATCGCTGCCGATCAAAGCTCTATGCCGGGAAGGCTGCCGTGGTCTTTGCCCGCAATGCGGCCAAGATCTAAATGCGGGTGAATGCGGGTGTATTGTTAGTGATATTAATCCCCGCATGGCTAAGTTGGCTCAGCTCCTGAATGGGAGAGAGTGAAGTAAGCTGGGGTATCGGCAGCGCCGTTGACGGGAGGTGACAAATCCATGGCTAATCCTAAGCATCGACATACAAGGGCTCGCACCAGGAAACGTCGAGCCAATTGGAAACTGACTGCTCCGGGTATGGTGGAATGCCCCCAGTGCCATGAGCCGAGATTGCCGCACCGGGTATGCAGGAGCTGCGGGTATTACAAGGGCCGTCAAGTGATTGAGGTGAGTGCGGAATAGCTCGCCTAACAAAGTGGAATAAAGAGACTGAGGGACTTCGGTCTACTCAGTCTTTTTTTATCCCCAGAGCACCCTGCAGCCGCTACCTCTTGCCAAATCTGGCGGGATCAGGTAAACTATGATTACGAGTTACTAAGACCAGGTACTAGGAGGAACCCTTAGCAAGGGAAAAGCTGCAATAGGCGAGGGCCCTGGTCTGGTCCCGTAAGGTTCTAGAAAGGGCTGCGTAAGTCTATGGTCCGCAGACTAAACAAGAAAAAGCGCCAAGAAAAGCTTATAGAACTGGTGAATCAGCAACCGTTTCTTACCGATGAGGAATTGGCAGAGCAGTTCGGCGTCAGTGTACAGACTATTCGCCTTGACCGACTGGAACTGTCCATACCGGAGATGCGGGAAAGAACCAAAGCTCTGGCTGAAGCTGCCTATGGACAACTAAAGGCTATGAGCGGTCAGGAACTGGTTGGCCAGCTGCTTGATGTGGAGCTGGGGCACAGAGGCAGTTCCTTACTCAAGACAACGGAAGAAATGGGTTTCAGTAAGACAAAGGTCATCCGCGGGCATCATATCTTTGCACAGGCCAATTCCTTAGCTGTTGCCCTGGTGGATTCGCCGGTAGTATTTACAGTTAGAGCAGAAATTCATTTTCGCCATCCGGTTTATGCCGGTGAGTCCATATTCTGCCAGGCCGAAGTAATAAGTACCAAAGGGAATCGGACTCTGGTGGAAGTCAAGAGTAAGGTCAGCGGCAAAGAAGTGTTCAGAGGACGCTTTGAAGTAGTTGCCATCGAGACATGGGATGCTGCCCGTGGTGAGACAGTCAATCCGGAGGGATGACGTAAAGCTCATGAGAATCGCATTGGATGCTATGGGCGGTGATTTTGGTCCCAAGGTCACCGTGCCTGCAGCAGCAGCATTCGTTAGGGCTAGTGATGCCACAGTCTTACTGGTAGGAGATCCTAGCCAAATAGAACCCTTAATAGAACAATACAATACCGACAAACTGGTGATAGTACCAGCTAAAGAGACCATTGAAATGGGAGAACATCCCGTCCGGGCCGTTCGACAAAAAAGCGATTCCTCCCTGGTGGTAGCAGCGCGGCTGGTCAAGGAAGGAGAAGCCCAAGGCTTCGTCAGCGCGGGCAATACCGGTGCAATGATGACCGCCGCCCTGTTGATGGTGGGAAGGATACCCGGGATCGAACGACCGGCGATTCCCTGTCCCATACCGGTCCCTCATGGTGAGGCAATTTTGCTGGATGTGGGGGCCAATGTAGATTGTAAGCCCAAGCATTTGGTTCAGTTTGCCGTCATGGGGCGGGCTTATATGGAAATGGTTCGGGGCATTGCCAATCCCACAGTTGGACTGTTGAATATTGGTTCGGAGGTTTCAAAGGGCAATGAGCTGACAGTCAAGGTATATCAGCTGCTGGAGCAGTAGGGGTTGAACTTTGTTGGCAATGTGGAAGGGAGGGAGCTTTTTGACGGCCGAGCCAACGTAGTCGTCTGCGACGGGTTTGTTGGTAATATAGTGCTGAAAGTTGCTGAAGGACTGGGAATGATGGTTTTTGACACCATCAAGGAAGAGCTTACAGCCAATAAACTTGCCCTCTTAGGCGGAATGTTGGCTAGACCCGCCCTTCATCGGGTGAAACAGAGGCTGGACTATACAGAATACGGCGGTTCTCCTTTGCTGGGGATTGATGGGGTTGCCATCGTCAGCCACGGCAGTTCTGACGTGACCGCAATTCGTAATGCACTCAAAGTAGCAGAGGATGCGGTACGGGCAGGGCTTAGAGATAGTATTGCCAGTATGGCAGCGAGATTAGGCGGTGAGAACAGTGACTAAACACGTGCGGGCAGCCGGTATCTGGGGGACTGGCAGTGCAGTACCAGAAAAAGTGCTGACCAACGCGGACTTGGAGAAGATGGTAGATACCAGCGACGAGTGGATTACTACTCGTACAGGAATCAAAGAGCGCAGGATTGCCGCTGAAGGAGAGACAACCAGTGACTTGGCAGCGGCCGCGGGGAGAAAGGCTCTAGAAGCAGCCGGAGCCCCCCCGGAAGAGGTGGACCTGATCATCGTGGCAACGGTAACGCCGGATATGATGTTTCCCGCTACCTCTTGCTTAGTGCAGATGAAACTGGGAGCCCACAGGGCCGCGACCTTTGATTTATCCGCTGGGTGTTCAGGTTTTGTATATGCCCTTGACGTTGCAGCCAGATGTGTGGCCAGTGGCGGCTATGATCGAGTGCTAGTGATCGGTGCTGAAGTCTTGAGCAGGATCACCGATTGGACCGACAGAAGCACATGTGTTCTCTTTGGCGATGGCGCTGGAGCTGCGTTGGTTGGGCCCGTCAGTGAAGGGCGTGGGCTACTGAGTTCAGACCTGGGAGCAGAAGGCGCCCAAGGCCATCTTCTTACCCTTCCCGCCGGCGGTTCCCTACTGCCTCCATCGATAGAGACAGTGGAGGGGCGCAAGCACTATATTTCCATGCAGGGAAATGATGTTTTCAAG
>JAAZHE010000117.1 GCA_012510855.1 Bacillota bacterium
GTGCGGAAGTTGTGGCAGCAGCTATTGACATTACGGCCCGCAAGGCAGAGAATCCCCGCATCGAGTACATGGAAGGGATTCTCCGCAACTGGTATAATGATGGTATACGGACCTTCGAAGAGGCACTCAAGAAATACCCAGAGATTGCCGGAGAAACCAGCAGTGCCTCGACCAGCTACGAAGGCGCTCCCAATGCAGGAGCTTACACTGAGGCCGATCAAGATCTAATTCAGAAATGGAAGGAGCTTTACCCTGATGAGTATAGCAGCTAAACAGCTGGAGAGTGTGGAGGGTAAAGTACCCTTCGTGCCCATGGACCTCGATGCCGAGAGGCGGGTACTGGGCATTTTGATAAAATATCCAGATAAGATCGACCTGGTCATAGATAGGCTCAAGGCTACGCACTTTTACGATCCGGTGCATCGGATGATTTTCCAAGCCATTTTAGACCTGTATCAGTCCAAGGGCAGAATCTCCTACACGCAAGTCTATGCCAAGCTGCGGAAAGAACAGGAGATTGATACCTTAGAAGAAGTACTGGTGGGGATTACTGAATCCTTTGCCAGCCAGGCAGAATTGGAACCCAGTGTGGATGTGCTGCTGGAAAAGGATGCTAAGCGGCAGATCCTTCAGGCTGCCCGGCAAATTGAACAGATGATTCTTCTGGAAACAGAGGATAGCATCGAGGGTTATCAGGCTAAGGCCCAAGAGCTGATTTTCGCAGCCACCAACGCCGTGGCAAGCCCCGAGGATGATGCCAAAGATCTCCTGGAGGTCTTAAATAAATGCTATGTGAATTTGCTGCAGCGGCGGGAAGGCAAGACTACCCATGGATTATCGGTGCGCTATCCGTCTATCGATGCCTTTACTACCGGCTTTAAGAATAAGGACCTGATTATTTTGGCGGCCCGCCCCAGTATGGGTAAGACTTCCTTGGCCCTGAATTTTGCAGTGAATGTAGCTAAGCGGAACATACCTGTGCTCATCTTCAGCCTGGAGATGGATGATGAGCAAATCGGAGATCGCCTTGTTTTGAGCGAGCTGTTCCGAACCAAGGGCAAGGGGCCAGAGGAGGTTACGGCCTTTGATTATGCAACGAAGATGACCGATGCCCAGTTTGCCGTTACCCAATCCATCTTCAATGAGCTCTATAAACTGCCAATCCAGATCGTCGATAAACGGGGACTGACGGTAGCTGAGATCAGGGCAAAGGCCAGAAAAGTAAAGGCAGAACTGCCGAACCTAGGCTTGATTATTATCGACTATCTGCAGTTAATTAAACCGCCGGCAGACTCCAGGAAAAACTGGTCATTGGTAGTTGGCGACATTGTCCGTGAACTCCGGGACTTAGCGGGCGAGCTGGATCTACCGCTGATTCTATTATCTCAGCTCAACCGAGGCGTAGAAAGTCGGGAAGATAAGCGGCCCATGATGTCGGACCTTAGGGATAGCAGCAACATCGAAGAATTTGCCGATGTAATCATGTTTCTGTATCGGGAGGATTACTACTACCCTGAACAAGCCGCTGAAAAGGGGCTTGCGGGTATCACAGAAGTGATCTTTGCCAAGCAGCGCAAAGGACCCACTGGCAAAGTAAAACTGCGCTATCATAAGGAGTATACCCGCTTCGTTGATGAAAGTTTCCGGGAAGAGCCGTAGACGGGAGTAGGGGATATGGAGCTATTCGAAGAATTAGAGCGGATCAAGATTCGCTTTGTAGCGGCATATGACAAGCTGGTGGAGCAAGGGGTCATCTCGGAAAGGGATTACCAGGAGATTCTTGAGATTATCGACGATCTGGATAGTTACAGCGTGGAGGAATTAAGGGAACGTTTAGGGCGGTTTCGCTATGTAACGCCTTTCCAAGATAGCAGTCCGCGAGAGGAATAAGACTTAACGGGTTTCAAGACTATTCTAGAAATGAATCGTATTAGAATGCAATTGGACTGGAGGTTTGCGATTTGGGATTAGTTCCGGCAGCTCGGCCGCAGGGACGTCATTTATGGCTTTACTTGTTGATAGCGGTCGGGATTCTTGGTTTAGGTATTGGGCTAGCCACGGCAAAGACGGTCACCATTGTCATAGATGATGAAGTGCAGCAAGTGGTGACAACTTGGGCCGGCAGGGTAGATGACGTGTTAGCCAAGGCTGGTGTGATCCTGCAGCCGGGAGACCGTGTGGAACCGGCTGTTACCGAACGGGTAACCCGGGGCATGGAGATTAGAGTGAGCCGTAGTTTTCCAGTTAACCTGGTTGTGGGCGGGTCAGAGAAGGCTGTGCAGTTTGCCGGGGGCTCCGTAAGAGAGCTCCTGGAGCAGGAGGCCATTACACTAGGTGAACTTGACCGTGTTGTTCCTGACCTGAGGGAGATAATTGTCGGTCCGCAGACCGTAGAGGTCATTAGGGTGACCAAGGACCGGATAACGGTGGAGGAAGATATCCCCTACGGCAGGAAAGAATGGGCAGAGCCGACCCTGGAGAAGGGAAAGACCAAGATCGTACAGAGCGGCCAATTAGGGCTGCGGGAGAAGGTTTATGAAGTGACCTACGAAAACGGCCGGGAAGTAGACAGGGAACTCATCCTCACCCACGTAGTAAGAGAGCCCAAAGATGAAATAATAGGGATAGGGACCAGGGAGCCGTCAAAAAGCGTTATCACCGCCCGGGGCCCGGTTCAGTACAGAGAGGTTAAGGAAATGATTGCTACAGCCTATTATCCGGGTCCTGAGAGTACAGGCAAGTGGGCAGATGGGACAACTGCCACTGGGGTAAAGGCAGGCTTCGGGATAGCAGCAGTAGACCCGCAAGTGATACCCTTAGGAACCCGGCTGTACGTTCCTGGCTACGGACACGCGTTAGCTGCTGATGTAGGCGGGGCTATTAAAGGAAATCGAATCGATCTGTGCTTTGATACGTACAATGAAGCTATCCAATTTGGACGGCGGACGGTAAAGGTGTACATTCTGGATTAGTCGGGCAGGTTACCTGCCCCTTTTTGCATAACAACGGGGGTTGGATTGTCTTGGAGTTAAGATCCGTAGATACGGTAGATACCACCTTGGCTACCCCAGCTGCGGTGCGCCGTCTGGCTGCCAAGTACGGATTTACCTTCCGCAAATCCTTGGGACAGAACTTCTTGATTGACGGCAATATCTTGAGGGAGATTATTCAGATAGCGGAAATAGGCAAGTCTGATACGGTTATAGAAGTTGGCGCCGGTATTGGGACTCTCACAAGGGCCTTGGGTAGCACCGCGGGGCGTGTACTGGCGCTGGAGGTCGATAGGCGCCTGGGGCCAATTCTTCAGGAGACTGTAAGTGACTATGATAATGTGGAGCTTATCTGGGAAGATGCTTTAGAGTTGGATTGGCGCCGCTTTCAAGAGCTTCATGGACTATCCCGGGTGAAGTTGGTGGCCAATCTCCCATACTACATCACATCACCTCTACTGGTGAATCTTTTCCAGCAAAGTTCCTTTCTGGAGAGCATGACGGTGATGGTGCAAAGGGAGGTGGGAGAGCGATTTACTGCTGAACCCGGAACTAAGGCCTATGGAACCCTTACGGTCTTGGCTGGCTATTATAGTGAAGTGGAGATCTGCCAAATAGTACCTCCCACAGTTTTTGTGCCGCCCCCGGAGGTCGAATCTGCCATAGTTAAGTTTACGTTTCGGCCCCCTGAAGTGGAAGCCGTGGATCCGACATTACTTTGGACAACTGTTAAAGCTGCTTTCAACCAACGGAGAAAAACCGTGGCTAACTCTCTTGCCTCAAGCCTCAAGCCTTCTGTCTCAAAGGTGGAAATCCATGCCATCCTTCATGCCTGTGGAATTGCGCCGGAGCGGCGGGCAGAGACTTTAACTGTCGGAGATTTTGTGAAGCTGGCTAATCAATTGGCTGCCCTTGATACGGGAGACAGGAAATGACCCCAAAGGCAGAAGCTGCCGACAATCAGCGACAGGTAATGTGCCCTGCTTTACAGAATATGTTCTTTATTGGGGTGAGTATATGGAATACTTTATTAGTCCATCCAAGGGCCGCCTCTCTTTTGAGGAGGTCTTCCAGGATATAATCCACTATATACAAGAACAACCCGATGCGGAGTACAAGCTGATCATCGGCACAGACTCTCAGTACTCCCAGAACGATACCTGCTTCGTTTCTGCCATTATCGTCCACCGCCTAGGAAAAGGTGCAAGGTATTACTATACCCGTGAGCATGAACTAGTGGGCAGATCTCTGCGCCAACGGGTTTTTTACGAGACATCCCGGAGCCTTGCCCTGGCCAGCCGCATAGCAGAGAAGCTGGCAGAAAACGGTCATGCTGATCTCAATGTGGAGATTCACCTCGATGTGGGCATCAACGGAAAAACTAAGGAACTGATCCGGGATGTGACTGGGATGGTTGTTGGCAGCGGCTTTGACGCCAGGATCAAGCCCGACTCCTACGGAGCGTCCAAAGTAGCTGATAAGTTCACTAAGTAGAATCTCCATGCAGTCTCCTTCCCACGCGCAGCTTTGAACTAGCTCTGTTGTAATGCGCCTTACAGTGGTTTTCTCACCACATAGCTTCCTGTCTTGCCCTGCCCTTTGTTACCCTCAGCACATCTTCTTCCAATTCTCATAGAATAATCAGGATCAAGTGCCCATTCCAACGTAGTTCAGCCACCGACGGACTAGGTTTTGCGGGAGGCCTAAGAATTATGTGCAGACGCATTGTGATCAATGGACGGCTCTGGGAAGGCGATGGGTCTGGCAGATGGATCGATGAAGTGCTGCTGCTTCCCCTTGAGGCTGTTGTAGAACGATTGGGCGCAAGCCGGCACTGGATTGCCTACCCCCAAGAGCTGGAGATGGAAAAGGATGGCAAGACTCTGAACATAAAGATTGGTGCTTCAGCTGCCCAGCTGCAGGGTGAGAAAATACCATTGGATTATCCCGCCTTTGTAGAGAAAGGCGTAGTCATGGTGCCAGTTTCCCTTCTCTGTCGGTTCTTTGAACTGGCCTGGACATATGCTGAGGACGTTGATGCAATTGTACTGAGCAGGGCCGAGCCCGCACTTCTCGGAAAAAGGATCGTGCTGGATCCCGGCCATGGAGGGGATGACCCAGGAATTATCAGTGATGATTTGGTTGAAGCCGAGTTCACTTGGGATGTTGCCCGGCGTCTTTGCGGTCTTCTTACCCTTAGCGGAGCTGCGGTAACGTTCACTCGGCAGTGGGACGAGACGGTCTCGCTAGCCCAGCGGGTGATGGTAGTTGAAGAAGTAAAGCCGGACATATTGGTCAGCATTCACTTTAATAGCTTTCTCTGTTCAGCTCATAACGGGTTGGAGACTTACTGGTACAGCAATTGGCTGGCTCGGCAGCTGGCAGAACACGTGCATAATGGGATCCTTGAGGAACTGGAGATTCCCAACCGGGGAGTAAGGGAATCAGCATTTCATATTCTGCGCCAAGCACCGACGGTATCTATATTGATCAAACTGGGGTTTGCCACCGGCGACGGTGATCAGCACATTCTGAGGGACAGATGGCTGCGAGAAAGGGCGGCTTTGGGTATATTTAGGGGAATCCGGGAATATATTGAAGCCTGCTTGAGCCAAATGTAAAAATCGTGTTGCAAAGAGCTGAGGAGACTCCTTGAAAGAATGCTGAGTACGCTGATATAATAACATATTTCTTTGGCTAAGATACGGGGGTGTGGTATAATCAGCATTGATGACAAAGAGGGAAGGTGATGCTAGTGCCAGCACAGAATGCCAGAAGCCTGGATGCCATAAAGAAGAGTCTGGAAGCTAATGTCGGCAAAAGGGTTAGACTGCGAGCCAATCGGGGACGTCGGAAAGTACTAGAGGCAGAGGGAGTGCTGGAGCAAACCTACCCCAAGCTTTTTGTGGTGAAACTGGACAAACCCAGTGCGATCAGACGCCTTTCCTACACTTATGCTGATGTACTGACTGACACCGTGCAGGTTACCATTGGCGACAAGCAAGTAGGCTCGGTGTAGTAACCAGGCGGACATAAGTTCGGCCCTTGATAAGAACCCCAGGTGGATCCTTTTTTGGATTCACCTGGGGTTTTGCTTATCTCTATTTGACTTCTAATTTACAGCTGCTGCTGCATAAGATTTAGGGGACTAAAGGAGGCATTGGTCGATGGGCCAAGGGAATTGGCGGCCGGGAAAGCGGACAGTCTTGCGTCTGGGAGACAAGGGCGTGCCGGTCCTTTGGCTGCAAGAACGGCTGCAATCCCTGGCATACGATGTGGAAATTGATGGAGTGTACGGGTACCTAACAGAAGACTGTGTCTGTTCCCTGCAGCGGGACTATGGCCTCAAGGTGGATGGAATCGCTGGCCCCCAAGTCTTTGCACTACTTCAGGATAAGGATATTCGTGAAAAGGCACCCCGCTGCCAGGTGTGGGGTGCGGTACACAGCGGGAGTTTTTGGCAGCAGCTGGAGCGCAAGCCTTACCAAGATGCAAGGCAGAAACTCACAGGCATACTGCTCTATTGTTTCCGGGTTGGGCAAAATGGCGAGGTGATGGGAGAACTGCCCAAGGCTGCAGCTGCCGATCCAGCGCTAGCTGGGCTGAGGCTAATACCTGTCATCAGCAACTATAGCCAGGACCTTTACGATGAACTGGCCTTGGAAGCATTGCTCAAGAGGCGGGACCTACTTCGCCGCTTCCGGGACCTGGTCAGGAAGGTCTTGGCCAATCCGAGGTTAGGCGGTATCGCATTGGATCTGCAGGGGGTGGGAATGGGGTACGGCAGGCGATTTGCCGCTTTAGTAGCTGGGGCCCGGAAGCTAGCCGACATGTACGGCAAGCGGATGTATGTGATACTAGTACCGTCTGATGACAAACGGGTACTCCCCCGGGTTGTTGAGACAGGTCTTTGGAAACTGCCTGATCGGGTAATCTTCCAGGCCCCCTCGGAACTAGTTGTTGGGGAACCAGGTCCGAGGATGGGTTATCAGTGGCTACAGAAGGAGTTTGCTAGGGTAAGTCGGCATCTGCCTGCCTGGAGGCTGCTGGTGATGCTGCCTGGGAACGGAATAGTTTGGTCTGTAGGGGAGAACCAGGAGTATAGTTATTTATCCTATGACGAAGCCCGGAGACTTGCTTACGTAAAGCAAGCTACTATTCGATGGGATAGCTTGGAGAAAGTCTCTTACTATGACTTTACCGATGAAAAGGGGCGCTGCCGAGTCTGGTTTGACAATAAAGACAGCTTCAAGTGGAAACTTGATTGGCTCAAGAGACAGCATATCACAGGTATTGTGATTACCCCGTTGGGCTGTGAAGATATCCGGATTTGGGAAGAGGTTGATAGGTAACATTTACCGATATAGTCAGCGATATCCTAGCATATAAATGACAGTGTTAAGTGTGCTAGGAATAAGGGGGGAAGGGCACATGGCGTTGAGGGTGAAAGACGATATCGTCCAGTTGGAGACGGTGATCGGCACAAATTCCACCCAGACCGTAGCCGACGGGACGGTGGCTATTCCCGGCAGCATGCTGCCGGCAAATCGGATCGTGAAAGTGACTGCTGTTCCCAACATAAAAGAGCACTGGGCTGAAGAAGATAGAGTAAATCTTGATGGCACGATAACGGTAAATATTATCTACGCTGGGGAGGACGACACAGGAAAGACCTACTACGGAAGCATCCAGATTCCGGATGCGATTCCCTTTAGCCGCGTTGTAGACGTACCCGGCGCAACACCTAACATGCTGTCTCAATGCGAGGCCGCAGTGCTGGACTTACAGTCTGCGGTGCGAAGTGACGGCCGTACTGTAGACCTGGACATAGTTCTGGAACTAACGGCAGCAGCTGTATCAACCCAAGAAATAGCAGTGGTCACCGACGCTTCGGCAGAAGCCGCTGCCAGACTAAAGGTGGCAAAAGACGTTCTCCACATCGAGGATGTAATTGGCAGGGGAACGGCAAAGGCCCAGATTCGGGAACTGATCCCAATCCCCGGGGGAAGCGGTTCTGACCTCAGGCTCCTGGAGATATCGGGCAGGTTCCGGCCGGTGGAAAACCGGGTCGAGATCGACCGGGCCGTGATAGTCGGGACAATGAGCTATAAAGCTATTTTCGCAGGATTCAGTGTTGATACCGGGGAGGAACAGATTATTGTACACCGCTGGGATGAGGTGTCCGGTCTAGAGTTGAGTGTGGAAATATACGGCAGCCATCCAGGCATGATGGCCTATCCCCGGATAGCTGCTCCCATGGTCTCCGGTCAGTTGGTCAATGATGGCCAAAGCTTAGCTGTCGAGGGCGAGCTTACTGCAGATGTAAAGGTTGTCCAGCCTCTAAATGTCTCCGTCGTCACCGATCTAACATCAGAGAGCGATGTGGAAATTAGGGTTAGGCAGGAGACAATCCAGGTCCAGCAAGTGGGGGATACTGCCTTTAAGGATATCTACGTGGACGGCACTGTGCAGCTGACATCATCCCATCCTCCCTTGGAAAGGCTGCTGGATGTGGAAGCCCGGGCTGCCGTTACCGGGGCCTCTGTAGTGGGCGGTCGAGTTGTAGTATCCGGGTACGTCGACTTGACAGCCCTGTACGTTGCTAGGACCGATGACTTCAGCCAGCCCGTTTACCATGCCGCTTGGAGCAATGTGGCGACCTTTGAGACCAGCATTAGCGTTCCGGCATTGGCCGCCATGCCCGAGGGTGAAACTGAAGCAAGTGTAGATATCCATGATGTCCGGGCAGAGCCCATCAGTAGGGATACAATCAGCTTCCATGTGATGGGTTCCGTATCCTGCCGGCTCAAGGAAACCATGTCCAAGGAAGTAGTAGCTGAAGTTGTGGAACTGCGGCAGTTTAAAGGCAGACCGCCCACATACACTTGTGTGACTGTCCAACCAGATGATACTCTCTGGAAACTAGCCACCAAATACCGGACTACTGTGGAGAATCTGTTGGAAGCCAATCCCAATCTCGCTGAGGCCGCGATGACAACCGGTGGTGGGCTGCCAGTAGGTAGCAAGGTGCTGATCACACTGTCTGTGTCTTCGGAGTTAGAATAGCTTATGGGAAGTATCTCAGCAGATTCTAGGGTTAACGCAGGGTAAAGATAATGAAATGGGTTAAATTACTGCCGGCGCATAATCTTGCACCGGCAGTTGATCTTGCAGCAGTTGTATATCTACATATTTGGGTTTTCTACCAGGTCGGGTATTATGTGAACACCTTTATTCTTAATAGGCATAATCTGTATCATACATACTCATACTATAGAGTACCAATCTAGTGCAAAAAGGAGGGGATTAGGATGGGTTCCCAGTTGAGCAAAGAAGCTGTTGGAACAGAAAACGCTAACCGCATGTATACAGAAGAAGAGGATCAAAAAATTCTAGCCAAGTGGTGGAATAAGAAACTTAGGCCAGAGCTGGCCCGAGAATTAGGCAGAAGTGAAGCAGCGCTTGCCCAGCGTTTTTATGCCATTCTCAAAAAGAAGGGGATAGATCCTAAGACTTATAGAGCCAAGATGAAGGAGCAGGCCGGTATGCGGCATTTGCAGCCTACGAAGCAAACGTCCAGTTCAGCCTGGACCAGAGATGAAGATATAATTCTGTGGCGTAGTGTCAAAGCAGGTGAAAGCTTTTCTGAGATTGCTGCCCGGCTTTCTGGTCGAACTGCTGAGGAATGTCAGGAACGCTATGAAGTTTTAAAGCAGGCAAATGCCGGTACAGATGTGGCTGTACAGACTCTCGATATCTCCCACACTCCAGCTCAACGAACCGATGAAGCTGCTGAATCTGTTATCGAGGCTCAAGATGCGATCCAGGGGTCTACTCAACATAGCGAAATAGGAGACTGGCAGGATGGGCAAGGCGAAGATTCTGAGGATTTCTTGGATGTACTCAAGCGGTTTCCGCAGCAAGCGGAAGCTTTGAGTCACCGTATGGACGACATAGAAAGGGATATGCAGTATATTAAAGGCAACCTGCAGTTTAGCCTGGAACACTTGGCCCAGGGCCTTCACAATGTCGCCAACTATCTTGTTGGACAGGAGCAAGATTTTACGGCCTTTGAAAAAATCCGTCAAGAAAACCAAGCCCTCCGCAATCAACTAGCAGAGTTGAAACAGCGCATGGAGAACGAAAAGAAGGAATTGAGAAAAGTATACAATGAACTGGAGTTCTGGCTGGGCGAGTTTTTGGAGATGCGTAAGATCGAGAAGGTGGCTAACCTGGGTGAGTTGATCCCCAAACTCAAGTACTCCTATGACAAGTTTGGAGTACTCCTGCAAATTGAGAAGGAGGCTTAGCGCTGGCAGCGGAAGACAACTGGATGTGATGTATGCCCTGGGGTTTACACCGCCAGGGTTTCATTGTTTTTGGAGGTCAAATATTCCTATTGTCGGCCGCCTGGTGAGAGGAGATGACTATGGTACAAGAGGGGATTTAGGTATAAGATAATAAGTAAAAGCAAGGTAAGAGGAAGGATGGGAAGAAATTTGCAGAGGCAGTCAACAGGAACAATGGGTCACACAAGCAGGACATTCCAGTGGCTGACCGGCACTGCCGTGGGAATCATATTGATCTTATCGTTTTTGTTTGCGCCGATCAGCCTCGGGGTGGCCCAAGCACTAACCCCCGATGATGTACAAGCTGATGTAGCCATGCTGGTGGTTGCAGGTACCAATCAGGTGCTCTTGGAGAAAAATCCGGACAAAGTCGTGGAACCCGCCAGTATCGCCAAGATTATGACTTTGCTCCTGGCCTTGGAAGCCGTGGAAAGAGGTGAAAGCTCCCTTACTGATAAAATAGTAGTGAGTCCTGATGCTGAGGCTATTGGCGGCTCCCAAGTTTGGCTGAGGGCCGGCGAAGTGTTTACTCTAGAGGAGCTGCTCAAGGCAGTAGCCATTCAATCAGCCAATGATGCCGCCCATGCTGTGGCTGAACA
>JAAZHE010000118.1 GCA_012510855.1 Bacillota bacterium
ATTGGAATAGTGGTGGAGCTCATAGGGGGTCTGGAACCGGCTTACCAGTACATCCAGGAGGCTTTGAGTAGGGGAAAACACGTGGTAACTGCCAATAAGGCTGTGATCGCCACCTACGGGGCCCGCTTTATCCGTTTGGCAGCTGAGAACGGTGCAGACCTTTACTATGAGGGGGCGGTGGGGGGCGGCATCCCTATTATCAAACCCTTGCGGGAATCATTGGTTGGCAACCGCATCCAAGAGATCATGGGGATTGTCAACGGCACCACCAATTACATTTTAACCAGGATGACCCAGGAAAAAGCTGATTTTGCCAATGTGTTAGCTGAAGCCCAGGCGCTTGGCTATGCGGAAGCCGACCCGGCAGCAGACATCGAAGGCTACGATGCTGCCCATAAGCTGGTTATCCTCGCCTCCCTGGCTTTCCAAAAACCCATATCCATCCACCAGGTTTACCGGGAGGGCATCACCAAGATTTCCCAGGAGGATATCGCCTTTGCCGAGTATTTCGGGTATACCATTAAGCTCTTGGCTATCGGCAAGCGGCATCCAGAGGGAATTGAGGTCAGGGTTCATCCCACGTTCATTCCTAACCGCCATCCCTTAGCATCGGTCCACGATGTTTTCAACGCCATCTATGTGCGGGGCGATGCCGTCGGAGAGCTGATGTTTTATGGAAGAGGCGCAGGCGATCTTCCCACCGGCAGTGCAGTAATCGCTGATATTGTAGATGTGCTGCGGAACTGCAAGCAGGGCACCCACCATCGGGTGGAGACCCTTTGGCAGGATGTACCGGTGCTGCCCATGGAGGGTGTTCGCACCAGGTACTATATTCGCTTACATGCGGTGGATAAGCCGGGGGTTCTGGCCCAAGTTGCCGCCAGCTTCGGTGCCGAGGGCGTCAGCATTGAATCCATGATTCAGCAGGGGCGGGGTGAGGATCAGCCGGTGCCCATCGTGTTCATCACCCACGAGGTAGAAGAGCGCCGATTGCAGGCAAGTCTGGCTCGCATAGCCACTTTGCCTGCCGTGAAGGATATAGCCAATGTAATTCGAGTTGAGGGAGGCTGGCGCTAATGGCCTGGGAGGGGATTATCAAAGCCTATCGGGAGTTCTTGCCGGTATCGAAGGAGACTACGGTGGTAAGCCTCTTGGAGGGCAACACGCCGTTGATTGAAGTGCCCCGTTTTGCCCAAGCAATCGGGGGCGATTTCCAGTTATTTGTAAAGTACGAAGGCTTGAATCCCACCGGGTCTTTTAAGGACCGGGGGATGACCCTCGCGGTTTCCAAGGCCGTGGAGGCTGGTTCCAAGGCAGTAATGTGCGCGTCCACAGGCAATACCTCGGCTTCGGCGGCGGCCTATGCAGCTAGAGCTGGCCTTAGATGTATAGTGCTCCTGCCCGAGGGGGCCATTGCCTTGGGGAAGCTGGCACAGGCCCTTGTGCAGGGTGCGGAAGTGATCGCGGTTAGGGGGAACTTCGACGATGCTCTGCGCCTCGTCCGGGTACTGACTGAGCAGTATCCCATTACCTTGGTGAATTCCTTGAATCCCTATCGGTTAGAAGGGCAAAAAACAGCAGCCTTTGAAATCGTCGATATCCTGGGAGATGCTCCGGATTATTTGGCGATTCCAGTGGGCAATGCGGGGAACATCTCGGCATATTGGCAGGGATTCAAGGAATACAGAGCAAAAAAACTTAGTAGCCGATTGCCCAGACTCCTAGGATTTCAGGCAGCGGGGGCAGCACCTATAGTGGAGAATCGGGTGATAGAAAAACCAGAAACCATTGCTACGGCCATTCGCATTGGCAATCCTGCCAGCTGGCAGAAGGCAGTGGCGGCAAGAGACGAGTCGGGCGGTTTGATTGACAAGGTGACAGATCAGGAGATTCTTGCCGTTTACCAGCTGCTGGCTAGGACCGAAGGGATATTCTGTGAGCCTGCCTCAGCTGCTTCTTTGGCAGGTGTTGCTAAATTAGCGCAGGCAAGCTATTTCCCTCGGGGAGCCAAAGTCGTGGCTGTTCTTACCGGCCATGGTTTGAAAGACCCCGACCAGGCTATTAGGGTATCTCCGGAGCCTCGGGTTCTCGAACCCAATTTAGAGGAAATCGCCCAGGCGGTTCTCTCATCCAGCTAAGGCTGGTTGTATAGCTGAACAGCATCCATAGCGGTAGGCAAGATAGAGAGTCAAGGTAGGGGACAAAGGATAGATAGGTGGGTAATATGGGCAGAGGGGTTCGGGTTCTTGTACCGGCTACAACCGCTAACCTAGGGGCGGGATTTGACTGCCTCGGTATGGCTTTGAACTTGTACAATACGTTTGAATTTGAGTTGGGTTCAGAGGGCTTTGCTGCTGCTGGAGAAGGTGAAGAGAGCCTAAAGGCGAGCGGCGGTCAGTTGATTTATCAAGCATGGCAGGCGGCCCATAGATACCGCGATCGAGCTGTTCCACCAGTTAAGATTAAACTCGAGAGCAATATCCCCATCAGCAG
>JAAZHE010000119.1 GCA_012510855.1 Bacillota bacterium
CAGGTTCCCTAAACCGCTGCATTTCTCATCCTCCCAATATATGCTGGTATTTCTAGTCTGACCTATAGAGAGTTCCTTATGCTCCTGTGGGAAAAGTTGAGCCTTGACGAGCAGAACTGCAGCTGACCCCGCCGCGATGTGTTGGGGATTAGCAGGAAAACGTATATAATCAGCCGCTTGACCATAGAATCAAGGGAGGCCCTGGAACACCGAAGGATGGGGAGGGATAGGGGATTGCGGCGGATAGCATTGGTCGGCTCTCCCAATGTAGGAAAAAGCGTGATCTTCAACCGCCTCACCGGCCGCTATGCAGTGGTTTCCAACTACCCGGGTACTACCGTGGAGGTGTCCCGGGGCGAAGCCCTGTTTGGGGACCTATTGGTGGAAGTAATCGATACCCCGGGCACTTACAGCCTGCTTCCCACGAGCGAAGAAGAGGCAGTCACTCGACGGCTCCTATGGCAGGAGGATGTTGACCTAGTACTCCATGTGGTCGATACCAAGAGCTTGGAGCATTCCCTGTCTCTGACCTTTGCTTTGCTGGAGGCGGGCTTTCCATTGATTTTGGTACTCAATATGTATGATGAGGCAAAGCGGCTGGGGCTTGCCGTAGATGTGGAGCGCTTGGAGCAGCGCTTGGGCGTACCTTGTGTTGCAACCGTTGGTCTTACAGGATGGGGTATCCTCAGACTGAAAGAGGCGGTGAGAGAAAGGCTTCCCCCACCGCCTGAACACGGAAGTCTTTATCCAAGAAGCCTTCTTTCAGCGGATCCTACAAATACAAGGAACATAGTCAACTATCCGTTCCAAGTTGAGCAGCTCCTTGAGCGATCCAGCCGAGTGATATCTCGAAAATATCCATTCTCAGTGAGAATCATAGCGCTTCTGCTGTTAGCGGGAGATGAGGAAATCGCCGGTTGGCTCCATCCTAGAGACCGCGGAGTTTTGGAGCAGCTGGTCCAGACTTTGAACTGCCATGAATCTATCCTTGCCCTTGCTCAAGCCCGCAGGAAAGCGGGGCAGCGCCTCCTGCAGGGGATTATCCAAAAGGTAGACACCCGCGACGGTGCCAGTCTTCACCAGTGGCTGGATGCATTGACCCTCAACCCCCTAACAGGTATTCCGATACTGGCCCTGATCGTCTACTTCCTGCTTTACCAGTTTGTTGGTTTATTTGGGGCAGGGGTCTTGGTAGATTTACTCGATGGTGAGATTTTTGGCAAACTATTCAATCCCTTCGTCAATTATCTGGTGGACCAGCTGGTGCCAAACCCCATGATAAGACAGCTGTTGGCCCATGAATTTGGCATTCTCACCCTGGGCCTTAGATATGCACTTGCGGTGGTGTTCCCCATCGTTTCCACCTTTTTTGCCAGTTTGGCTTTGCTGGAGGATTCAGGTTACTTATCTCGACTGGCCTATTTGACGGACAGAGTGTTTAAAATAGTGGGCCTTAGCGGCAAGACTGTTATTCCCTTGACCTTGGGTTTCGGCTGCGGAACCATGGCTGTTTTGGTAACCCGCACCCTGGATACCAGGCGGGAAAGACTCATTGCCACCTTCATTCTGGCCCTGGCCATACCCTGTTCGGCTCAGCTGGGCGTCATTATGGCCTTGCTCTCCCGGGAGCCCCGGGCCCTGGCCATTTGGGCTGTAACTGTTGGTATAGTTGGCTTTGCGGCTAGCTGGCTTCTATCTATGCTGCTGCCCGGCTCTCTCTCCCCCTTTGTTATGGAATTGCCTCCCCTGCGCTGGCCGGTGCTGGGCAACGTATTCACTAAGACGGCAACTAGGGTGAGCTGGTATTTAGCGGAGATCGTGCCCCTTTTTATCTGGGCCAGTGTGATTATTTGGATCGGGAGGGTGACTGGGGGACTCAAGTGGATGCTTACTGCCATGGCACCCTTCATGGAGCAGCTGGGACTGCCGGTGGATGCAGGTCCCATCTTCCTATACGGTTTTTTGCGCCGGGATTACGGCGCTGCTGGCTTATACGATATCCAAAGGGAGTTAACTACTAGGCAGCTTACCGTTGCCGCGGTTACACTAACTTTATTTGTACCCTGTATCGCTCAACTGGTGGTGATGATTAAGGAACGGGGTCTAGGAACGGCTTTGGCCATCCTTGCCTGTGCATTAGTCATCGCCTTTATGACCGGCATGGCTTTGAGCCGCTGTCTGAGCCTATTGGGGATGGTGTGAATGGCGGAAAGAAGTCAAAACACTGGGAGAACAGTGCCCTTAGTTAACCTGGCATCTGGTGAGAAAGGCATCATTGTTCAGCTGCCCATGGATTCGCTTCTTGTACGTCGGCTTGTATCCTGCGGGCTGCTGCCCGGCGTGGAAGTGATGGTAGAGCGGCGGACGCCGGCCCTTATTGTCCAGGCCGGGGCGGCCCGGATTGCTCTGGATCGGCGGACTGCTGCGGGAATCATGGTCTTTGCGGGAGGGGAACAATAGTCTTTGGCGAAAATAAGATAAGGTCCTAGGATTATCTGGCAACAATCGGAAGAGATGGGAGTGGCTGAACATGGCCGATAATGGCAAAGCTTCGGGGCAAAGGGCGTTACTCCACATAGGTTTGGTGAATCCCGAGATTCCACCCAATACAGGGAACGTAGCCCGGCTGTGTGCAGCTACCGGCTGCAGCCTAAATCTTGTTCGTCCTTTAGGGTTTTTTCTCGATGACCGGCGCCTCAAGCGGGCTGGATTAGATTACTGGGACTTATTGGAGCACCATTTCTTTGACAGCATCGAGGAGCTGGAGGCTGCATATCCTGATGCCCATGTTTTTTACGCGACTACCAAAGGACAGCGGTGGTATACCGATGTGTCGTACCATCCAGGAGATCTACTGATCTTTGGTCCTGAGACGGAGGGGCTCCCTAAGGAGCTTTTGACTGCTCACCCTGGGCGGTGTATTCGAATACCTATGCTGCCCGACGAAAGGGCCCGGTCTTTGAATCTCGCCAACTCAGTGGCCATAATCCTCTATGAAGCCCTCAGGCAGTTGGGTTTTCCGGGTCTGGTTTGATCAAGTATATGGTGGGAGGTGAATGGGGCACTTAGTTGTGTGCTCCTGCTATGCGGATAGCTTTTCTTGGACATGCATGTTTCCACGTCAAGTCTGCTCAAGGTGAGATCCTGTTTGATCCCTATCTGAGAGACAACCCCCAGGCTGCCGTGGGTCCAGATGAGGTTACAGCTGATGCAATCTTGGTAAGTCACGGACACAGCGACCACTTGGGTGATGCAGTGGCTATATCCAAGCGGCTCAGGATTCCCATTGTGGCCACCTACGAATTGGCACTCTACTGTGGAAAGCAGGGAGCCCGTGCCCATGCCATGCATATTGGAGGGGATCACACTTTTTCCTTTGGATGGGTGAAGCTGACTCCTGCACTTCACGGTTCATCGGTGGAAGAAAACGGCAAGACTATATGCACCGGTGTGCCTTGCGGTTTCCTGGTGAGGACCGAAGACAAAATGATATATTTCGCAGGGGATACGGGGCTGTTTGGAGATATGCAGTTATTGGGAGATATGTACGACATTGATGTTGCCATCCTGCCCATTGGCGGCAACTTTGTCATGGGTCCAGAGGACGCGGCCCGGGCGGCTAAAATGCTGCGTCCTAAGGCAGTAATACCGATGCATTACGATACCTTTGACTTGATTAAGCAAGACCCGCAGGAGTTTGCCCAAAGGCTGGAGGCATTGCGGATTGACTGCCACATCCTGAAGCCGGGAGAGAGCGTGGAGATTTAGGACCTAGATGGAGATAGATTGAGCAAGGGGCGATGGACTATCAAGCGGATTACTGTTAAGACAAGGGGTCGCAATGATTTCGTAGATATAACTAGTCTTGTTGCCGAGGAGGTCGAGGCTAGCAACATACAACGGGGCTTCTGCACCCTGTTTGTTCCCCACACTACGTCTGGGATTACTATTAACGAGAATACAGACCCTAACGTGATTCGGGATATAGAAGTGGCTTTGGAAAGGGCAGTGCCTTGGACCGGTGACTATCGACACTTCGAAGGCAACTCAGCCGCCCATGTAAAGGCAAGTCTCATGGGCTTTTCACTGCAAGTGCCCATTGCCGACGGCCGACTATGCCTCGGTACGTGGCAGGGGATCTATCTATGTGAATTTGACGGACCTCGGACTAGGGATGTGTGGATCCAGCTTTTCGCTGGATAAGGAAATCCCTTTTGCTGCAGACTAAATCCAAACCTCAACTGCTGGCAAAAGGAGTGAGGATGCGGATAGGAACGGCACTAGCGACTATCCGGCACAACATGGAGCGAAGCCAACAGGTTCAACGGATCTTGGACTTTATTAGTAGTCACCCAGAGTCTTATGCTAGCCTGGCGGTGTGCCGGCGGGCTTTAGATCCTGGATTACCGCAGGTAGACCGTAACATCATAGATGAGCTGGCTGATTATCTCCACCAAGCTCCCAGTGAGGAAATTGCCGCATATTATTCCATTGTTGGGTAGCGAGGGATCAATACTCGGAACTACACTGCAGGGA
>JAAZHE010000120.1 GCA_012510855.1 Bacillota bacterium
GCCTTTGACAATCTTGACAATCCGCCGAGTCCAAGCACTAAACCGCGCAACTGGTTCATTTTTCTTCCCTCCATCTATTTGTGTTTTGTTCTAAACAGCGGGGCTGTTATGGCCCGTTATGCTTGCTACAGTTAGCTCCTGCCAACATAACGGGCCCACTAATCTAATCAGTTACCACGGCATCATTAAGCTTGGGGCTCATACACGATCTTATCGATCTCAATGGTGCCTTCGCGGACCTCGCAGAAGGGCTCACCATCTCTAACTCCTACCGTGGCGTAGCCAGTAGCAGTGGAGAGGAAGCTGCGGAAGTCGCCTTTGATCCTCGGCCTAATGTAAAGGGTCTTCTCTACTGCGTCATACCGCACCCCTGTGAGGCCGTAGATCAGGGCATAGGATGCCATGGCCCGGGCATACCAATGTCCGCACTCGTACTCATTGAAGGGATTCCTATACCTGCCGTCATAGCGGTCCCGACAGGTTCTGACTACGTCTAGGCCTTCCTCAACCATGCCTTCCAGCATCAGATGGCTTGCCACCTGATACTCAATGCCGGTCCAGACTTCATCGCTGTATACAAAGGGCAGGGAGAGCTTGTCGCCATGGGGCCATGTGCACAGGAGAAGTCCACCTTCATCACCTATAGCATAGGCAGGTCGCTGGGGATTAGCGTGTTCGGAGAGGTCATGTTTGAGATTGTACTTGTAGACCGACAGGAGGTGACTTCTGACCTTATCCTTGTCTACCAGGTCTCCTACACCGCAAACCTCAGCCATCCAAACTCCCAGTATGCCGTCGGAGAGGCAGCCGTTACCGTACTGGTATTTGGGTCCTTCGGCCTTGAGAATCTCCAGAGCTTCTGGCGAGTACTCGGTGTGTAGACTCTCACTATCCAGAGGATCGGCACGCAATCCTTCCCAGACAATCTTTTGTATGAAATACTCTCCATTGTAAAGCTCAGACTCCATGTACTTACGGCCTTTCTCCAGCAGGGTGCTGTACCTGGAGACATCCTCCCCAAGTGCTTCTCCCATGAGAACCACAGCCTTGAGGGCTCCCAGGTAGAAGCTTGTCAGCATGCCGTTGGGTCCCCAGAATTCAATGTCGTAGGTGTTGTGCTGGGGCTCCGTCAAGGCGCCAATTTCATCGGGATCCCAGGTCTTGATGCAGTACTCGATGCTGCTGATTACCCGGGGCCAGAAGGACTTGAGCCACTCAGTATCGCCGGAGATGCGCCACTCTCGGAACACCTTCATGATACCGCCCAGCTGACCGTCGGCCGCGGAATGGAAATCATGGGCGGTGGGCCTGATGGGCAGCCAAGCCCTAAAGGTCTGATGGCCCTCTTCATTCTGGCATTCATGGAACTCAGTTTGCCTGAGGGTTCTCTCGAGATCGGGGAATAAGTGAGATATAGCTTGAGCGTAGTTCCACACATGGGTGCAAGAGCCAGGACAGCAACCTACCGAATCACTGCAGCCCTCCCAACACCAGAGCCTTCCATCGGTCTGCCGCAGGACTGTAGGGGATTTCAGAATGGTTAGGTTGGCCGCCACAGCTTCAACGACTTCAGGAGGCAGTGTCGTGTCATAGAAAGCATTCATGAAGCGCTCGCTTCGCTTGCGAAGGTCATCATAGTTGGCACGCCAGTATGCAGTGATCTTATCGATATTTTCAAACTGACCGGCGTCCCACGGTTTGTGGGTTTCCTTGCGCTGGCCTTCAGAAGAACAGCAGCAACCATCGTCGCCGGTGCGCAGGTCTGTGTTTGGCACGTGCCATGCAAAGAGCAGTTTAACTTCCTTTGCCTCACCCGGTTCGAGGTGAATCGGGACATAAATGCTGCCTCCCGGGCTCTGTCTGCCTTCGGTGATCGGTGGGCGCTCTTCGCAAACTCCGTCTACGACAACTTTCCAGACCATGGTAAGGGTGTCAAACCAACCTCCCCGGAACCAAGCGCAGTTTACCTTGGCATCCGGCGCATCCACGGTGGCAGAGAAGGCACCCTGGATAGAGGGTTTGTCGTCAGATGGAGGCTGCCAGAGGACAAACCCCTGATCTGTCCGCAAAACTCTCTCGTTGTCATCACCCATGGCCATGAAGTTGAAGGCATTAAAGGAAAATACCGCATCGATGCTGCGGAAATCCTGGTTTATGAAGCGGTACTCTAAAGCGGCAACCGGTAAGCTTGAGTTGTAGGAATCTCCTGGGATAAAGGGGCTCCAGCCGGTGATTTCGACTTTAACGGGGAAATTACTATCGGTGAGTGTGACAGTACAGAAGGGGAATCTGGCATCAAAGACTGCGTCTTTAAATCTAGTTAAGCCGTAGGTTGCTCCAGGAGCACCATTGCCGGTGCGGGGATTGCCGAAAACCTTCCAC
>JAAZHE010000121.1 GCA_012510855.1 Bacillota bacterium
CCCTTGCAGTCGCGGAGATAAATGCTTCTATGGGACGCATTGTCGCCGCCCCTACCGCTGGTTCCTGTGGCATTCTGCCGGCGGCCCTTCTCACTGTTATGGAGGAGAAGAACATCCCGGAAGACCGGGTGATTCTGGGGCTTTTTACGGCGGGCGGCATAGGACTGGTGATTTCCAAGCAGGCAACTATTGCCGGTGCCCAGGGGGGCTGCCAAGCTGAATGCGGCAGTGCCGCCGCCATGGCTGCAGCAGCGATCGTGGAGATGGTTCAAGGTTCACCCCAACAGGCAGCCCATGCCTGTGCCATCGCGCTCAAAAACGTACTGGGACTGGTATGTGATCCGGTGGCCGGTTTGGTGGAGGTGCCCTGCATCAAACGCAATGCCATGGGTGTTGCCAATGCACTGGTAGCTGCCGACTTGGCCCTGGCCGGCATCAAGAGCGTAATCCCCGCCGATGAGGTAATCGAGGCCATGCGCTCCGTGGGGTCCTCAATGCCCGGCGCGTTAAAAGAAACAGCGGAAGGCGGTCTTGCAACGACCCCAACTGGAAAGCAACTGGCTAAGGAGCTTTCTAGATAGAGATATCGGTCGCTTATGGAACCATCTGCACACCAATCTCCGCCCTCCTGCAAGACCATCCAGGTGGTTTCCCCAGGTCTCACCAGTACATGGTGGAGTCTCTCGGACATGATCAAGGTTAACCCCTAGCCCCTTCTCCCGGCTCGCGCTTCCATGTCCTCTCCCCTGCTTGAGGTCTTGCTCCCTGATTTCCCCCATTCGTTAAAATTTCATAACCTTTATCGTTTTGCTTTGTTCCGCTGGAGGAAAGTAACACGGCAGCGAGAACTCTAAGACAAAAATACAATCTTTAGGCCCGACGCCTAAAATTCCTGATTAAGATACTATATAACTGTCTATATATATTTAGATGGTTAGCAAGTATTCTCCACGCCAAGACTTAGCTTAGAGGGTGAAGTGCATGATTGTACCAGGGATCGTATTGGTAGTAGTTGGATTCGTCCTTGGATATCTAGCCGCTAGGTTAAGGGCTGATAGGGCACCCTTTTCGACCGCCGGCACAGCCAGCAACGGCATGGCCTATCTGCCCCATCCGTATCTGAACCAAGAATGGCTCCGCATTACGCTCCAGAGTATCGGTGACGGTGTAATCGCCATTGACGCAGAGGGAAACGTGATTTTCCTTAACGATGTGGCTGAGAGGTTAACTGGATGGACTACTGCAGAAGCAGTCGGGCGCCCACTCACCCAGGTTTTTCACATTATCAACGAGCATACCCGGGAGTTGTGTGCCGACCCAGCCCAGAAAGTAATCGCTACCGGTATGGTGCACGGCCTCGCCAACCACACTGTCTTGGTGCGGAGAGATGGAAAAGAAATAGTAATTGCTGACAGTGCTGCTCCCATTCAAGATGACCAAGGCAGAATCGTCGGTGTCGTCTTGGTCTTTCGAGACGAAACAGAGAAACGCCGTATGGAGGCTAAACTCAGGATCAGTGAAGAAACCTATCGGAACTTGTTCCACAATGCCCAGGTAGGCTTGTTCCGGTCCCGCATATCCGACGGCGCCATCTTGGAAGCAAATCACCAAATTGCCGAGATGTTTGGTTATACAAGTAGGCAAGAGTTTATGGCAGAATTCGTCGCCGCCGACCATTATGTGGATCCTGAAAAACGCCAGGAAATGCTGCGCCTGCTTAACGAACACGGTGAAGTCCGCCATTTTGAAGCCCAGTTTCGGCGAAAAGACGGTTCTATAATTTGGATGCTCTTCTCCGCTAGATTGTACCCAGAACAGGGATGGCTGGAAGGAGTCATGGAGGATATCACCAGCCGTGTAGAAGCCGAGGAACGGCTGCGGTATTTAAGCTACCATGATATCCTAACTGGATTATACAATCGGACTTTCATGGAAGAAGAACTTGGACGGCTGGCTGACGAACCGATAGTTTCCATTATCATCGGCGATGTCAATGGCCTTAAGCTCATCAATGACGCCTTCGGCCATGAACAAGGGGACAACCTGCTGGTCAAAATTGCAGAAATACTGACCCAAACCGTTGGGGAAAAAGGCACCGTTGTCCGCTTCGGCGGAGATGAATTTGCTATCATCCTGCCTAATCAGGGGCCGGAAGAAGCTCAAGACATAATCAAAGAAATCCGCCGATGCTGTCGGGCAAGCAGCCATCATACAATAATGATGCCCAGTTTGGCCCTGGGAATGGCCACGAGAAAAGGCCTAGACGAGCCGCTGCGCAGAGTAGTCCGCCGAGCCGAGGACCGCATGTACTCACAAAAACTCATAGAAAGCAGCAGCCACCGCAGTGCTATCCTGGCATCCTTAACCAGCACCCTGCGGGAAAAAAGCTTCGAGACAGAAGAACACGCTCAGCGGACCCGCAAGCTGGCTCTAGATATTGGCAAGGCTCTGGGCCTTGGAGAGAGTGACCTTTCGGCCTTAGCACTGCTTGCCACCCTACATGACATCGGCAAGGTGGCCGTCGAAGACTCCATCCTGCGAAAACCGGGGCCGTTAACCCCGCAGGAATGGGAAGAGATTCGCAAACACCCGGAGGTCGGTTACCGCATCACCCTTGCTTCACCGGAACTGACCTCCATATCAGAAGCTATTCTCGCCCACCACGAGTGGTGGGACGGCACCGGATACCCCCGGGGACTCAAGGGAGAGGAGATTCCCCTCTTGGCCAGAATTATCGCCTTGGTCGACGCCTACGATGTCATGACCCACGGCCGTCCCTACAGGCAGGCGATGACCAGGGAACAGGCTGTCCAGGAAATGACTAGACTCGCCGGCAGGCAATTTGATCCCAACTTGGTGGAAGTATTCACCGGAATGCTTGCCGAAGAGATGGGAGCATAACAGAAATACCTTGTGCAAAGGGCTGTACAAACATTGGACATGCATGTGTTACGCCATATCCCTCAGAGGGCTGACGAGGAGAAACCACTTGGGGGTTTCATATAA
>JAAZHE010000122.1 GCA_012510855.1 Bacillota bacterium
GACACCGTCCTGACGGAAGAAGAAGCCGCCCGCATTGGAGATACTGTAAGCGGCATGACCGGCATGTCCCCGGAGAAGATCAGGATCATCGATCATCGCAGCTAACGGCCCAAACGGCTTTTTGCGGCCCAAAGCAGGAATGGAAACAAAAACCTAGAAATGAAATGTGAACGGCACATGGTCTCCCGGGCTTTCTCTCACCGGCTGGCAGGGGTAGGTATCAGTTGGTAGTTGATGGGAAAGCTAACGACTAGGGGTGGGCTAGTTCCGGTTGGAAAAGGATGGTTGTTGCCTGTGAAGATAGAAGATATACAGATGCTGATCCAAGCAGTACAAGATAGCGACTTGGTAGAACTGATTTGGGAGGAAAACGGTTCCCGGCTGGTTTTGAAGAAAGCGGCCCCTGTTCAGGGTGCAGCTTTCCCAGCAGCAGGAGTTGAGACCGCCCAACTGAACGCTAAGGACACCTATAAAGGACAGGAAGTAGCCCATAGGGCGATGGAGGGCCTTGTCACCATCGAAGCACCGATGGTGGGCACTTTCTATCGGGCCCCTGCACCCGATGCCGAACCATATGTGGAGGTAGGTAGTATCGTTGAAGTTGGCCAACCCCTGTGTATTATTGAGGCTATGAAACTTATGAATGAGATCGAATCGGAAGTGAGTGGTCGGATAGTTGAGATCTTGGTGGAGAATGCCCAACCAGTGGAGTACGGTCAGCCGCTGTTCGTAATCGAGCCGATCTAAGAGATGCTGGCGTGAGCCGCTGGGGGAGGACTATGCTTTGTTTGAAAAAATACTGGTTGCCAATCGTGGTGAGATCGCCGTACGGATAATCCGAGCCTGTAAAGAGCTGGGTGTTCGTACAGTTGCCATCTATTCAGAAGCAGATGCGGCAGCACTGCACGTAAGACTTGCCGATGAGGCTGTATGTGTCGGGCCGGCCAGTTCAGCGAGAAGCTATCTTAACATACCTAACATCATTAGTGCTGCTCTGCTCACTGGAGCAGAGGCCATCCACCCAGGTTATGGGTACCTCGCTGAAAGGGCCCGCTTTGCCGAGATTTGCGAAGATCACGGGATAGAATTCATCGGGCCACGGCCCTCCACCATTGAGTGCATGGGTGATAAAGCAAAAGCCAAAAAGGCCATGGAGGCGGCCGGTGTGCCGGTCATTCCCGGCAGCGATGGGCCGGTGGAGTCTGACAGTGAGGCCCTCAAAATCGCCGGGGAAATAGGCTATCCGGTGATTGTCAAGGCATCTGCCGGCGGCGGCGGTAAGGGGATGCGGGTCGTTTACTGTCAGGAAGATCTGCTCCGGTCTTTGAATCTAGCTAGAGCAGAGGCTGATGCTGCCTTCGGCAGTGGTGAAGTGTATATCGAGAAATTTATCTACAAGCCCCGGCATGTGGAGATCCAGATAGTTGCCGACAAATATGGTAATGTGGCTCACCTCGGTGAGCGGGAGTGTTCGCTGCAGCGCCGTCAGCAGAAGATCCTGGAAGAAGCGCCGTGTGTTGCCATCACACCCAAGATGCGGCAGGCTATGGGGGAGGCTGCGGTGGCGGGGGCTCAGGCTGTCGATTATATTAGTACTGGTACCGTTGAATTCTTGGTCGACCAGGACGGCAATTTCTATTTTATGGAAATGAATACCCGGATCCAAGTTGAGCATCCGGTGACAGAGATGATTACCGGTATCGACCTGGTCAAGGAACAGCTGCGCATTGCTGCGGGAGAGAAGTTGTCCTTTAGGCAAGAGGATATTACACTTAGGGGTCATGCCATCGAATGCCGCATCAATGCTGAGAATCCCCAGGCGGGATTTATTCCCTCACCGGGCGTGATTACTGCTTACCACGCCCCTGGAGGGATGGGGATCCGGGTGGACAGCGGTATCTATCAGGGCTGGGAAGTATCCCCCTTTTACGATCCCATGATTGCCAAGGTAATCGCGTGGGGGCGCAATCGGGATGAAGCCATCGGGCGGATGGAGGCTGCCTTATCGGAGATGATCATCGAAGGCATTGCAACTTCCATACCGTTTCACCTGGAGCTCCTGCGGGATGAAGGGTTTAGGAGCGGCAGATTTCATACTAAATATATTGAAGAAGAGTTCATGGCGGGCAAATAGATGTCAAACTGGCAACTGTGAACAGTGCTCCATGTGAGGGAATTTAGGGTAGTGAGGTGACCACGAATTATGCCGGAGACCAAAGAGAGAACTGAACTGGGAGAACTTAGGATTGCCAATGAAGTGGTGGGAGTCATTGCCGGGCTGGCTGCCACGGAAGTAGAGGGCGTCGCCGGAATGAGCGGCGGCCTTGCCGGCGGCATTGCAGAGATGTTGGGAAGGCGTAATCTCTCCAAAGGGGTCAAAGTGGAAGTTGGGGAGGAGCAGGCTGCCATCGATTTGTTCGTGGTGGTGGAGTACGGCGTCCGGATTCCCGATGTTGCTTGGAAGATCCAGGAGAATGTCAAGCGGGCCATTGAAGGAATGACTGGCCTGGAAGTTGTCGAGGTTAATGTCCACGTCCAGGGTGTGAATTTCCCTCAAGCAGAGGAGCGGGTGGAGGAACAGCCCCGGGTGCGGTGAGAGTATGGAGCCTTTAGTTGGGGGGCAGATGATGTGAAGTGGCTGGAACGATTGGTAATCCTCCTGGTCTCTCTTCTTATGTTGGCCAGCGGTATCGGGCTGTTTGCCTTTGTGCTGGGCTGGCACGGAAGACCCCTATTTGCCTGGCTTTTGTCCCTGCAAGAGGCGCAAGTTGAGGGGGCTGCACTAGGGGCGGCTTTGCTCCTGGGGGGCTTGTATCTTTTGGCTCTGTTTGCCAGGAACGGCCGAGAAGAGCAGTCCATAGTCCAGGACACAGAGCTGGGGCAGGTTGAGATCTCCCTCAAGGCTGTTGCCAATTTGGTACAGAGAGCGGCCCGGGAAATCCCTGGTATACGGGACCTTTCTCCGGTGATCAAAGTTGTTCCAGAGGGGCTGGACATCCGGGTGGTGGTACAGGTGGTGCCTGAGCGAAGCATTCCCTCCCTGGCTGCACAGGTACAGAGCCAGATACGGGAGTATCTCAGTGAAACCATCGGCTGCCCTGTGCATCGGGTCATGGTGGAAGTTAGAGATGTACGCCCCGAGCCTAAGGCGAAGATGGATTGATAAGACTCCCGGAGAAGGACGCGGATGGGGTGTGGTAATGTGGATGGACGCCAGGATGACCTATTGCTGTGGCTTGCGGCCAACAAAGGCAAGATTGTGGGTACAGCCGCTGGGATATTGCTGGGCTGGTTGACCCTCCAATATGGGTTTTTCAAGGCCGTCTTCTTACTGCTGTGTCTGGTTGTGGGCTACATCGTTGGCGCCAGCGCAGATCAGCAAGGCGGTTTGAGGAATCTGGTTGCCGGCTTTTTCACTTCTAGAAGGCGGTAATAGTTCAGTTGACTATGTCGATGGTATAGAGAGTGAGACTATGCTAAGGAGAAAAGCAAGGGAGGCAGCTTTACAAGCACTCTTCCAGATAGATGTTGGTAGATCCGAGGTAGAGGATGCCGTCACCTATGTGGTTACCCTCAATGACCTGAATGACGCCGGCGAAGAGTTCTGCCGTGAACTGGTAACCGGGGTGTTGGCCAATCTGGAGCTTATTGATAGGCTCATCGCTGAACATGCCGTTGACTGGAACCTTAAACGGTTGGGCAATGTGGAACGGAATTTACTCCGGATGGCGCTCTTTGAGCTGATGTATCGCAGGGATATCCCCGTGGGAGTGACCATTAACGAGGCTGTAGAGATAGCCAAGACCTTTGCCAATGATGACTCCGGCCGGTTTGTTAACGGTATTCTCGGCCGTTTTGTCCGGGAGCGAAACTTAGAAGATGACAGTGAAGGGTAGAAGTACTGTTGCAGCGAGAAGATAGACATCCTGTCATATTGGGCATTGATACCAGCTGCTACACGACCTCAGTGGCACTTATTGCTGGTAGGGATCTTGTGGCTGACCGCCGTACGCTTTTGGAGGTGCCCCAGGGGAAAAGGGGCCTGCGCCAGGCTGAGGCGGTTTTTCAGCATGTGAGAAATCTCCCCCAGCTCCTTGCGGAGGTGCTTCCCCGCAATGACATCACCGGGGTGGCAGTCAGCAGCAAGCCAAGGTCAGCTGCCGGCTCTTACATGCCGGTCTTTAAAACGGGAGAAGGAATGGCCCGGGCTTTAGCCCTAGCTTGGGATGTGCCTTTGTATCTGACCAGTCACCAAGCAGGGCACATTTGGGCAGGGCTGTTCGCCATGGGACTCGAGGCGGAAGACGGCTTCCTAGCAGTGCACCTCTCCGGTGGTACCACTGAGGTCGTCTCGGTAAGGTTAGAGGAGCCCCGGGGAGAAGACAATGAAGGTATCGCTATCGAGATCCTAGGGGGCAGCCTTGATATTCACGCCGGTCAGCTCATCGACCGCATCGGTGTTAAACTGGGGCTATCCTTCCCTGCAGGTCCCCAGTTGGAGGACCTTGCCAAGAAAGGGCGAGAGCAGGGGATATCGCCTGTCCCCTTGGCTGTCTCAGTCAAGGGAATCAATGTGAATTTTTCTGGTGCCGAGACAGCTGCGCTGAGGCTGGTGGAGACCGGCGCCCATCCGGCGGGAGTTGCCCAGGGAGTAGAAATATGCATAGCGGAAAGTGCTGTCAAGATGATCGCAGCGGCAGCAGAGGCTTCAGGTTTGAACAGGGTCCTCATGGTTGGAGGCGTTGCCGCCAATCAATATCTGCGGCAGCATCTTTCCCAAGAGCTGGGGAAAATTGGTATCAGTATAACCTTTGCCCCTAGCCGCTTGAGCAGTGACAATGCCGTGGGAGTTGCGGCCTATGGCCGATGGCGGGCCGGCAGGAATCAGACTGGGCAAAAGGGGTAAAGATTCAGTCATTGACTGAGACTCCGGTGCATAGACTCCTACTGGATGCAGGTATATCGGGGCAAACGGTAGGGGAGGTTTGCGCAAAATGTGGTGGAAACTGCTCATCGGTGCCATCATCGGCCTCTTGGTAGGACATTTCGTGGCCCCGGGCTATTGGCTCTGGGTCATCATTGGCCTAGTTGCAGGTTACCTTGCTGACCTTTGGGCTAGGCGGGGGGAGAATACCAGCGAGACTGCTAAGTGAGGCAGATGCCCAGCTGGTAATTCGTGGATGGGGTCGGCACCGGGGGTCGGCCCCTTTTCCTTTCATGGATAGGGGCAGGGAATGGGGCCTTGATGGAGAAGGGATTAGCAGGTGAAGTCAATGTCGCAGATGCCACTAGAAAGACTAGAGCCGGTGGCCTCCGGTCCTCCGGTATATTCTGTTACGGAAATCACCCGTCTGCTGAAACGGTATCTAGAGGAAGAGCCGCTATTTCAGTACGTCACTATCTGTGGTGAGATATCCAATTTCAAGCACCACACCTCCGGTCATATGTATTTTGTGCTCAAAGACTCCGAAAGCAGCCTCCGGTGCGTCATGTTCCGGGGTTATGCCAGTCGCCTGCGATTTCGCCCGGAAGACGGGCTAGAGGTCTATGCTACAGGCTCTATCGGTGTCTATGAGACCGGTGGAGTATATCAGCTGTATGTGCAGTACTTGGAACCCCGGGGTGTGGGGGATCTTCACCTTGCCTTTCAGCAGCTTAAAGAAAAGCTCAGAGCCGAGGGATTATTTGACGAAGCGAGAAAAAGGGCCATTCCTTTTCTGCCGAAGCGGATAGGCGTCGTTACCTCTCCCACCGGGGCTGCCATCAGAGATATAATCAGCATCTTACACCGCCGCATGCCCAGTGTCGAGATCCTAGTTGCCCCTGCTCTGGTACAGGGCAAAGGAGCGGCGGCCAGTATCGTTGCCAGTCTGGAGGCGCTGGCCCGGTGGGGAGATGTTGATGTGATCATCGTCGGACGGGGCGGAGGGTCTATGGAGGATCTTTGGCCCTTCAATGAAGAGGTGGTGGCCAGGGCGGTGGCGGCCTGTCCAGTCCCGGTGATCTCGGCGGTGGGCCATGAAACAGATTTCACTATCTGCGATTTTGCCGCAGACCTTAGAGCTCCGACTCCCTCGGGAGCAGCGGAGCTGGCAGTACCGGTGGCCGCTGAACTCCTGGCCGGTCTTAGCGGTTTTAGGCTGCGGCTGCACCAGGCTTGGCTTCAGTATGTATCCCGGAGACGGGAGCAGCTGGCCCATTCAGAAAGGATATTACAGGGTTGGAACCCCGCCGATAACATTAGGCAAAGGCGCCAGCGTCTTGATGAACTGGCCCAGAGAATGCAGCAGGCTGTAGAGCGCCAGATAGCCCAGGACAAGCGGGAACTGCATTTAGCAGCGCAGCGGCTGGATAGCCTCAGTCCCCTCTCGGTATTGGGGAGAGGATATGCTATTGCCCGGGATGGTAAGACCGGCAAACCCATCTCGTCTGCAGTCCAAGTAGACATCGGCCAGGAGCTGGACGTTCTGCTGCAGGACGGCAGCCTCAAAACCACAGTGAAAGAAGTCCATGGAGGCGTTGCCGTACAGCAGGGGAAGATATGGGAGTTGGGGAAGTAGGTGTCGATTTCGGTGGATGAGAAGAAAACCTTTGAGGAAAACTTTGCCCGGTTGGAGGAAATCATTAAAGAGCTGGAGAAGGGAGACGTTTCCTTAGAGGAGTCACTTTCCCTCTTTGAAGAGGGAGTGCAGCTGGTTCGTCGGTGTTCCCGCCAGCTGGAGGCAGCTGAGGCTCGGATTGCACAGCTGGTGGTTAATGAAGCAGGGGAGCCCAGCATTGTCCCCTTTGATCTGGATGTTGACGGTGAAGGAGTTTAAGTCAATGACGCTAGAGAAGTTCATGGCAGAGCATCTGCCGGCCATTGAAAGGGAATTGGAACAGAGTCTGCCGCCTGATAGCGCCTATCCTGAGAAGCTGCATCAGGCTATGCGGTACAGTACCCTGGGAGGCGGGAAACGCCTCAGGGGGCTTTTGGTGGTGGCCGCGGCCAAGATGGCAGCCAAAGACCGCTTCCCTGAGGTGAGGCCCGCAGCTTACCGGTTGGCCGCGGCGGTGGAGATGCTCCACGCATATTCCCTGATCCATGACGACTTACCCTGTATGGATGATGATGATTTTCGCCGGGGAAAGCCCTCCAACCACAAGGTGTTCGGTGAAGCTGTAGCAGTGCTTGCCGGTGATGCCCTCCTGACCGAGAGCTTTGCCTTGCTGGGACAGCTTCAAGACCTGGGGATTACGGTGGAGGTGGTGGTCACCATCATTAGGGAGATTGCCTACGCGGGAGGTAGCCGGGGCTTAGTCGGTGGACAAGCGGTGGATCTAGACGGTGAAGGAGTTTAAGTCAATGAGGCTAGATAAGTTCATGGCAGAGCATCTGCCGGCCATTGAAACGGAATTGGAACAGAGTCTGCCGCCTGATAGCGCCTATCCTGAGAAGCTGCATCAGGC
>JAAZHE010000123.1 GCA_012510855.1 Bacillota bacterium
ACTCTGCCGCCTTCATAGACCTTCTTGTCAACCATGCTCCACCAGCTGCCCTCAGGCAGATATACTTCCCGTTCCCGCATCCCCTCGTACAGGATTGGACAGACCATAATGTCGCTGCCGAACATATATTGGTCTTCTATCTCCCAGGCCTTTTCATCCTTGGGGAAATCGTAGAACAGGGGCCGCATTACCGGCGTGCCTTTCTCATGGGCCTCCTGCATAAGGGTCTTAATGTACGGCCGCAGCTTCTCCCGGATTTCCATGTATTTCCTGCAAATCTCGTAAACCTCTTCGCCGTAGCTCCAGACTTCGTTGTCGGCGCCGCTGGGCACTTTTCCGCCCCCAGTTGTCCCGATGGGCTTTTTCATCGGCTCTCGGCAGCCGTGGAGACGAAATACGGGCGAAAACGCGCCAAACTGGAACCACCGGACCAGCAATTCCTTAAACTTATCTGAGTGTATATTGCCGCCGTGAAAACCGCCGATATCTGTGGTCCACCACGGGATCCCTGCCAGCCCCATATTCAGCCCAGCCGCCAGCTGATTGCGAAGGGCGCGAAAACTGGAGTCTATGTCCCCAGACCACACCAAGGCTCCATACCTCTGGGAACCGGCCCAGGCGCAGCGTATGAGGTTGATGACATGCTCCTGCCCTTCAGCGGTCATCCCATCGTAGGCCATCTTGGCATACAGCTTTGGATAGAGGTTTCCGATCTCCAGCACAGAGCCCAAGTGATAACGATAATGACTGTATTCATAGTCGGTAAACTCAGGTTCTGCCTCATCAAGCCAAAAGATGCGAATTCCTAAATCGTAGTAGTTCTTCTTGATCTTGTTCCAGACATAGGCTCGCGCATCGGGATTGGTCATGTCGACGAAACAGGCATTGCCCAGCTGCCCAAGGCGCTTTCCCGCTTCAGACCTGACCAGGTACCCAAGCTCCCGCATTTCCTCATAGTTCTCGCTGTCCTGTTCCACAGTGGGCCAGATCGAGACCATCAACTGGATGCCCATTTCTCTTAAT
Organism: Bacillota bacterium; assembly: GCA_012510855.1. Classification (GTDB taxonomy): domain Bacteria; phylum Bacillota; class Limnochordia; order DTU087; family DTU087; genus DTU087. Next base: position 1,024 of record JAAZHE010000123.1, read on the forward strand.
TCCTCGACCATCTTCTCGGGGTCCGGCCAGTAGCAGCGGTCGAACTTCCAATCACCCTGATGGGGCCAATGGAAATAATCCACCACGATGACCGAAATAGGCAGGCCCCGCCGCTTATATTCCCGGGCAACCTCCATAATCTCCTCCTGGGTCTGGTACCGCAGCTTGCACTGCCAGAAACCCATCGCCCAATCGGGCATCATCGGCACCTTTCCGGTGACATCAGCGTAGTTCTCAACGATCTCTGCTGGATTGTCGCCGGCGGTAATCCAGTAATCCATCTGCTTGGTGGAATAGGCAATCCATTCGGTCAAGTTCTTGCCAAATGTGACCTTGCCGACGGCAGGGTTGTTCCAAAGCATACCGTAGCCTTTACTAGACAGCGCAAAGGGCACGCTGGCCTGGGAGTTCCTTTGGGCCAGCTCGAGTATACATCCCTTGAGGTTCAGATACGGCTGCTGGTACTGACCCATGCCGTAGATCTTTTCATCGTCGCAAGCTTCAAAGCGCACAGTCAGTTGGTAGTTGTCGGTACCTCGATGGGGCTCAAAAGTGCGGGGATCGATTTCCAGAGCACTGTTGAAC
>JAAZHE010000124.1 GCA_012510855.1 Bacillota bacterium
CCCACAGGTCCCACTATTACCCTGGTAGGCGTGGTGATCCTGGCGGTTATTACGGTGATAAAAGGCCGTTTAAGCGGCTAATAGAAAAAGCAATAATGCATGGGGTGATGAAACAGTGAAGAACCGGCGGAAAATCATAGCTTTGGGGATTTTGATGTTGGTGCTTTTGGGATGGTCGGCAGCGGGATTTGCGGCCGAGGAGCCTGTAGTGGTGGCCTCTACTAGTTGGGTAGCCCTAATGGTGAAAGCAGCCGGGGTTGATAATGTGACTATCCTGGCCCCAGTTGAGCTGCGGCATCCCCCTGAGTACGATTATCTGCCTAGTGATATTGCCCTGGTGACACAGGCTGATTATCTAGTTTGGGCAGGTTATGAACCTTTTATCAAGAAACTGGTGGAAGCGGCGGATTTCCCCGCTGAGCGGCTTGTTCAGACTGTAACAACCAATGTCCCCGCCAACCTGCGGGAGCAAACCCGCAAGCTGGCTGCCATTTTTGGCACAGAGCACAAACAGGCCCAGTGGGAAGAGGAATTCAATGCCTTTATCGCCGGGCTGCAGCAGAAGGCCCTGGAGCAGAAGGTTGGAGATATTCCCGTTCTAGTCAACTTCCACCAACAAGCTTTTGTCAAGTGGCTGGGCTATGATGTAATCGGTGTTTTCACCCCGGATGAGATGAGTCCGGCCAAGATGGCTGAGCTAGCCGGATTGGGACCGGCGATGGTCATCGACAATTATCATAATCCATCAGGAGAAGGCATCGCGGCCATCGCTGGTGTCCCCTATGTGCAATTGGCCAATTTCCCCAGTAAAGAGCTGGACAGCCTGATGGCTTTGATGGAAGACAATGCTAGACGGCTGGGCATAATTGAATAGTCGATGCCGGAAGACAAAAGGTGAAATGAAATGGGGCCTTGCGGGCCCCTTCTCTTGTTTATTCTCTCATGCGGTTGTCTCGAGTCTTGTTCCAGCCGGAAATGTCCTCCAGTAGCACTTGGTGACTCTTTACTCTAACATGTTAAGGTCACGGCGGTAGCTCCAAGGTTTCCAGCATCTCCAGTGGTTCTTCTTCCCCGGGAGGGTTTCTCAACACATCGGGTACCAGCGAGTCATCGCTTTTTGTCAAGCCTGAGATCATCATAAGCTGGCTCACTGTGACGAAGTGAAGACCCCTGGCCTGCAGTTGGTCGATAATCCGCGGAAGGGCGTGAACGGTGTTGTAGCGGTAGCCTCCGTAGGTTCCTATAAAACTGCCGCTGTCGTGAAACAGGAGTATATCGCCCCCGCCGGTGTGCTTGAGCACATGGCGCTCCAGCTGGCCGGCACTGATCTCCGCCCAGTCCCGAGAACTGACTGACCAAAGCACCGTGGTGTATCCCAGTTCATGGGCAAATTTGATGGAGGATTTCGAGTACATACCCCGAGGAGGTCGGAACAGGTGGGGCTTGACGCCGGCTGCCTTGGTAATCACTTCATCTGCCTTGGCAATCTCATACCAGGTGCTGTTCTCATCCAAGCCGTAAAGGTTTCTATGGCTGTAGGTGTGGTTTCCAATATCATGACCCTCATCCACGATTCGCTGGACAATATCCGGATACCGCTCGGCATGTTTGCCGATCAGAAAAAAGGTAGCCGGTACATCCTTCTCCCGGAGAATATCCAGAATCATGGGGGTGTACAAAGGGTCGGGTCCGTCATCAAAGGTGAGGGCAACAAAAGGCAGCTCTGGGTTTCCCACTCGGAAAAGCTCCGGCTGCAGGCCAAAGCCCCGGTAAACATATCGGTTGAAAAAAAGGAAAGCGGCTAAGACTGCTATTGCGCTGATGCTCATCAGCCGGCGCAGGAAAATCTGTTGTTGACGGAACTGCCATCTGTCTGCCTGGGACCAAAGCTCGGCAGCCGCGGCAATCGGTGCTTTTCTCCAGCCAAGGTAAGGGCTTTCGTTGTAAAGGATAAGCATCAACCAAGCCAGGGCAAAAAGGATATACAAATCCCGGCGGTGAAGAAACCATAGAATCGGTGAACATAGCGCGCCCATCACCAGTATGCTTATGGCAGTAGACACCTTCCATCTCTGCAACTGCTGCCAAAGGAGGAGGACCATTATCAAGGTGAGGGGAGAAAGGAACCCTAGGGTTACCAGGGCAGGCACATAGCGCTGCAGTTTGTACTTGGCCGGTTTCCAATGGGCCACATGGAAGGTCATTAGGCTGACAAGGCCCGCCAAGACCACACTGGTACCGCTACCTATAGCGAGTTTCGCCGTAAGAACAGGGACAACCCCTAGTGAAATGTCGAGAATGATAAAATCCAGGGGATGATCTGGACGGCATAGTCTCCGGCCAAAGGCGCTGGAATTGCCGATGCCGGTTAAGAAGGCGATTACCGATAATGCTAAGAAAGTATCCAAAAGCAACATGTTTCCTCCGATTTCTGCCTATGGGATAGGTTGCTGCGGTGAGAGTAGGAATGGTACTAATTGCTCGCTGTACCCCATAGTGATATACTATCATTGCTCTACCAACTATGTCTATGTCAAATAAGTTGCCAGAGTGGGTTTCCGAAGACCGGCGGCCTGGGGAAATATCTGGCAGCAGACTGTGAAGGGTGAGACGGGTAATGAATAAGTTATATCGTTCCCGAACCAATCGAGTCTTGGGCGGTGTCGCCGGCGGCTTGGGTGACTACTTCCGAGTAGACCCGGTTGTTGTCAGGCTGATTTTTGTTCTCTTGGCTTTAGCGGAGGGTAATGCCGTGCTGCTTTACCTCATTGCCTGGTTGATCATACCCGAGGAGCCTGGGGAGCCTGAAGAGCAGGAGGTTAAAGTCGGTGAAAGCTAGGAGGATGGCTGGGGGATGAGCCAGGATGGCCCAAGGGATCGGCGGCGTTTGTTCGGCAGTCTACTCATCATTGCGGGTCTATTATTCTTGGCTCGACAGGTTTCCATCTGGATTGACCCCAGTTGGTTGCTAGCTATTGGCCTGATCGCTGCCGGAATTGTGGTACTGGTGAGAGGGCGGGGGTAGTAGCTTATGAGGGCCAAACAGCTTTGGTTTGGGGTTGTGCTGATCCTGGTAGGCGCCCTAATTCTGATGGCCAATCTGGGATTCCTTGATTGGAATTTCTGGCAGGCTCTTCGACAGCTGTGGCCTGTCCTCCTGATTTCCATTGGCTTGACTATGCTGCTAGCAGAAACCCGGTGGGTTTTTATCGGCCCCTTGGTGTTAATAGGTGCCATTTTATTTGCGGCCATTAATCCCGTGGGAATATCCTTTGGCTTCAACCATTTGATGGGAGGCTACGAAGTTCGGCGGTCTGTATCCTACTCCAAGGCGTGGGATGCGTCCATCTCCCAAGGTGAGCTGAGATTGCAGGTGCCTGCTGGGACTATAAACCTTATGGGTTCCCCTGAGCAATTGGTCTCTGGAAGGGTATTCTACAGAAAAGGTATGCCCGTGTGGGGATACCAGCAGCAGGGAGGTCGAGGCACAATCACCTTGTCGTCTCGGAAGGTGAGAGGCTCGCTAGGCGGCAGCCAAGGTTTTCAGGGAGATATTGCCTTGGGGGTTATGGTCCCATGGGATGTTAAACTGGAACTGGGGGCAGGGAAGCTGCTAGGGGATCTAAGGACTGTACCCATTACCAGCTTAATGGCTGAGTTGGGAGCCGGCAGCATGGACCTAACCCTGTCGGACAGGGGCATCAGGAGAGAGATCCGGATCAGAGGCGGTGCTTCCTCCATTAGACTGCGGGTCCCATGGGGTGTAGAGCTGCGGGTTCAACTGAAAAACCCCATCGGCAGCCACAACCTAGAGGCCGCCGGTCTCAAGAAAACGGGAGACTACTGGATCAGCGATGGTTATGAGACAGCGCTGTCTGCCTACGATATCACGGTGTCATTGGGAATAGGCAGGCTGGAACTGGAATACATCTCGCCTCCGCCGCAGATATAGATACTGTGCCCGACTCCTAAAGCACAATAAAGAAGGGATGAACTTGATTAATAACCAAGTTGGACAAGTTATTGCAGTGGAACCAGGGGGCCGCACTGTTACCGTGGAGATCAAGAGAGCAGGGGGGTGTTCCCACGGCAGCTGCAATCACCAAATATTTCAGAACGTCGATATGATTGTCCGGGTACGGGCTGCAAATGCCGCTGGGGCGCAGCTGGGCGATTTTGTCCAAGTGAGCTTTGAAACCACCGATGCCCTGTGGGCGGCCTTTCAGGTCTATATTGCGCCTATCGTAGTAGGGCTCATGGTCTATGCCGTGGCTGGAGCGCTGGCAGCGCCTTACCCAGGTCTATTGGGGCTGACAGCCGCTGTTATCTCCCTCTTTATAGGTTTGAAAAGGGGTAACCGGGTGCGAAGTGACTATACTGCTGTACGCCTACTGGACCCAGATGCTATTCAGCAGGATCAGTACTCTTGTCAGAACTGTCCGTTTCGGTAAGTCTTCTGCTGCGGCCGAAGAGTGCCCAGACCAGCCGCTGCCAAAGACTCTGGTTTTGCACTTCATCCAGCTCATGCTTGAGGCGCTGGATCTCCATTCGTACCTTTGCCTCCTCGATGAGCCAGCGGTCTTTGGCTTCCGCGTACATTCGCTTGATCTCCTCCAATTCCTGCGGTGAGCGCTTTAGCTCCTGGACTGCTGCTAGAATCCTCTCGTTGTTCTTGCCGGCCGAGTGTTCTATAAAGCGGGTCCAGTGTTCAAAACGCTCTGCCTCCAAATCCCGCACCTCATCCAACACCGTAGCGGCAGTCTGTTCCAAGGCCGCCTGCACGGCCTTCAGCTGCTGGTGGGCGATCAGCTCCATCTGCTTCTCGAGGTAATTGGCTAACTCCTGAGCTAAAGCTGCCATGGCTGGAACTGTGGGGGTTGCGGATGCTCCGGGAACTAGCCCGGTCTCTTCAGTTTGGAACTCTGGCTGGTCGGTACCCTTCTCATTAAGCATTTCTTTGACCTGCTTGATGGAAAGGTTCTGGAAATGCAGGAGCTGCCTGATGTACCTAAGATCCTGAATATCCTTGTCGCTGAAGCGGCGGTGCCCTCCAGGTGTTCTGGCGGGGCGGATGAAGTTGCTGAATTCTTCACACCAGTACTTGATAGTTGATGGTTCGACTCCGACCTCTGCAGCGGTCTCGCTCAGAGTCTTGCCAGGAACAGTCATATTACTTCCTCCTCATAGTCGGAACAGGAATCGATAGCGGCCCGTGTCTCGATCCAGCACGCATACTTGGCTGATTCGACGGTACAACACAGCTGGCAACAACGTTCAAAAGAAACAGAAACCTAAAGTGCATAGTCAAAAGTTAGAATTCGGCATGTATCGACAAATACCTGCCGAGCAAAGAGATATTAGGATCTTCTGAGACAATAGCCCGGGATAGACAATAGGCGGCCCTTTGAGGCAGCAGGGAATAGTGCTTAATGCGAGAAATGATCATTAGGTCCATCGGTGAGGTGGTGTGTAGGTGTCTAATGTTGCCCGTTTTGGGGTAAGTATGAGTGAGACTCTTCTGAACCAGTTTGATCAGCTGGTTCAGGCCAGGGGCTATGCCAATCGCTCTGAAGCCATCCGGGACCTGGTGAGGGATGCGCTGGTGGTGAAGGAGTGGGAAGAAGGGGAGGGCGAGGTGGCTGGGACCATCACCCTTGTCTATGACCACCATACCGCAGGGCTCACCGATACTTTGACTGAGCTGCAGCATGAATACCATCACCTGATCATCTCAACACTGCATGTTCATTTGGATGAACACAACTGCCTCGAAACCCTGATCGTCCGGGGCTCGCCCCAGGAGGCAAAAAAGCTTGCCGATCAGCTAATCTCCCTCAAGGGGATAATTCACGGCAAATTGACGGTGACTTCTACCGGCAGGAATCTCAAGTAGCAGGTCCATATATGGGATTTCCATGCTGACAATACGGGAAGAAGACTAAGAGAAAGAGGTAGCGCTGTGCAGCAGAAACAGAATAGGCATTTGTATGCTAGCCGTCGAGTCTTGCTCATCATCTTGTTGCTAGGTCTGTCTTTGCTTGTCGTTGGATGGTTGGGCTTTTCCCTAATTGGGATCTTTCGAGAATCCACTGGTTTGCTGGATGACAGGCAGCTTGCCGCAGGGTTGGAGCAGGCACTAAAAAGATTCCAGTGGACTGTTATCATACTAATAGCAGCTGCGGCGGGGTTAATCTACTATGCAGCCAGACTGATCCGAGTCTATTATGAGGGTCCCCTGCAGGAGGCCGGCGAAGTCATTGAACGCATGTCTCAAGGAGATTTGAGTCAGCGGCTGCCGAGTCACTGGCCCAACGGAATCGGCGTTCTAGCCAGCGAATTCAATAATATGGCAGAAAGACTTGAGACTTTCACGCAACTCAGCAATAAAATGGCCGCGGGAGCCTCTTTCGAAGAGATCTTTGACTATATCTACGATTCTTTCCATCAATTCCTCCCTTACGACCGCATAGGGGTTTCTCTAATTGATCCGGAGCGAAAGACCATCAGGGCGGAGCGCGCCCGTTCCCGGATGCCGGTAAAGCTCTACAATGGCTACACACTTCCTTTGAGCAAGACCAGCTTGCCCAAGGTCATTAAATCGGGCAAGCCCCGGATTATCAATGATCTTGAAGAGTACCTGAAGGAGCATCCCCATTCCGAGTCGACAAGACTGATAGTGGAAGAAGGCATGCGTTCCAGCATCACGTTACCCCTCAAGGTTGAGGATAGGATGCTGGGAGCCCTGTTTTTCTCAAGCCAGCGGCCCAATGCATATGACTGGAAACACGTGGTGTTTCTGGAGCTGGCGGCTGGAAGCATTGCCCCCGCCTTGGAAAAGGGGCTCTTGATCGGAGATCTGGTGCTGACAGCTATCATCGGATTTTCCAAGCTGGCTACTTACCGAGATGTGGAAACCGGGGAACACCTGCGGCGGATGCGTAGATACGCCACCGCTTTAGCCAAAGAGATGAGCACCCATCCTCCCTATAGCCAAGTGATCGATGAGGATTTTATTAGAGATATCTACTACTTCAGCCCGCTGCACGATATCGGCAAGATTGGCATTTCCGATCGAATTCTTCTCAAGGCTAGCAAGCTTACCCCGGAGGAGTTTGAGATCATGAAAAACCACACTCTGATTGGTGCTCAGGCTCTTAGGGAAGCCGAGGCAGAAGCCAGTCGTCTGCATCATTCTCTGTTCAAGCGGGCCATCGACATTGCCGCCTACCATCATGAACGCTACGACGGGACAGGCTATCCCTTGGGTCTGAAAGGCGACGAGATTCCTTTGTGTGCCCGAATTGTAGCCCTGGCAGATGTCTTTGACGCTCTTACCTCGCCCCGGCCATATAAACCAGCCTATTCTTTCAATGAAGCTGTGAAGATGATCGTGGCTGCCAAGGGGACCCACTTTGAACCGGGTATAGTGGACTGCTTCTTGGCCGCGTTGGACGAGTTTAGAGTCATATACGATGCCTTCCGGGAAGTGCCTGAGCCCAAGGAGACTGTTCAGCTAGGATAAGCTGAGCAGACGAAGATGAGAGGCTAGGTTTTCCGGAATGTAGGACTTGAATTCAGCATTCCAAGGAAGATAATTCAGCCAATACTCAGGCGGGCGGGACCGGATCAGTTCCAGGGTTTTTGCTAACCTGTCTATTTCCCCATAGTCGTTGTACAATCCAAAGCTGATGCGGACCAGACCCGGTAGCTGCTTAATTGTACCGGTAGCAAGGCTGTGCCGTAGTCTCGCTATGTCCTTTTCATCTAGCCCTAGCAGCCTCTGGATGTATGGTTGAGCACAAAAACAGCCGCTGCGTACTCCGATACCTCCATAAAAGGCCAGGTGTGCTGCAACCAGTCCGTGCTCATATCCCTCCAAGGAAAACGACATCACGCCTAGTCTGTTTTTGTCTCCGGGTTTAGTAGAACCGTAGAGCTTCAAGCCCGGTATTCGGCTCAATGTATCAACGGCGTAGTCTGTCAGAGACTGCTCGTGGGCAGCAACATTGTCCATGTTCACCTCAGAGAGGATTTCAAGGGCGGTTGCCAATGCGACTACTCCGATCAGATTTGGAGATCCTGCCTCATCCCTTGCCGGGGGCTGAGTCCACTCAACTCCCCTCGGAGTAACCAAGTTTACTGTGCCTCCGCCGACGATCTCGGGACTTCCTTGTTCAAAGATCCGGCGGGGCCCGATGAGGACGCCGGTGCCGAAGGGGGCATAGAGCTTATGGCCGGAGATGGCAAGAAAGTCAATATGGCAGGGATCATCGGCGGTGGAAAGGTTGATAGCCCGGTGGGCGGCCAGCTGTGCCCCATCAACCAGTATTGGTATATTGTACCCATGGGCTAGGGCGGCAAGTTTGTAGATATTGTTAATCCAACCGGTGACATTGGACGCGCCGCTGACGGTAACCAGCTTGATTCGACGGTGATAGAGGGAGAGTTTTTTCTCAAAATCTTCTTCATCTAAAGAGCCGTCGGCTTGGACATCAGCCCTGATCACCCTGGCCACCCGCCGCCAAGGCAGGTCATTGGAATGGTGTTCCATCAGTGTGGTTAAGACCATGTCCCCAGGCTGGAACTGCATGCGGGCTGCCACCAAATTGATGGCTTCGGTTGTATTCTTGCAGAAAATAACCACGTGGTAATCCGGGTCGGCATTGAAGAAACGGGCGATTCTAACACGGGCCTGGTCGTACACGGCAGTAGATACCAGCGACTTATAGCCGCTGCCCCGGTGAACTCCCGAATACCAGGGAAGGAACTCGAGCACTCTGTCTAGAACCGGTCTTAGAGTTGGAGTGGTTGCTGCGTTGTCCAAGTTGATGTATCGAACGTACCGTCCGTTATAGATGGGGACCTTTTGATTAATGCCAATCACTTGTTGCCGAATGGTGGAAAGAGATACACGGCGTCTTAGTAAAGGCATAGGAATTCCCTCCCGCCCTGCTATGGTACGCCCAACGGGGCGAGAGTGTGCAGCGGTGATACCCCATCATATGGCTTTCAGAAAACTAAGTCGGGGGGATAGAATGTCGTGGTGGAAAGGGCCTCCGGGGGATTATCTGATGAGGCGGCAGCTGAGATTCTGACTAGGCTGAAACACTTATATCCAGAGGCCAGAAGCGGTCTGAACTACACTACTCCCTTTGAGCTTTTGATTGCAACAATCCTATCGGCACAGTGCACAGATGCACGGGTAAATAAAGTAACCGCTCAGTTATTTGCCGAAGCCAATACCCCAGAAAGCATCTTGGCCTTAGGTAGAGAAGAGTTGGAGTCTATTATCCGCGAATGTGGGCTGTTTCGCAGCAAGGCTAGACATATCATAGGGGCGTGCCAAATGCTGCTGGCTGAATATGGAGGGGAAGTGCCGGCGGATTTCGAAAGTCTGATGCGGCTTCCCGGGGTGGGCAGGAAGACCGCCAGTGTCATTTTGAGCAATGCCTTCGACCTACCGGCCATGCCGGTGGATACCCATGTGTTTCGGGTAAGCAATCGCCTGGGTCTGGTGAAAGGTAAGACCCCCCGGGAAGTCGAAGAGGGGCTCAAGGAGCTTCTGCCTCGGGAAGAATGGAATCAAGCCCATCATCTGCTGATTCGCCATGGGAGGGAGTTCTGTAAGGCAAGAAAACCCCGCTGCGGGGTCTGTCCATTGGCAGATGTATGTATGAGTGCTCAGCGGGATAGATAGAAGCCTATGTGGACCGGAGAAAGGCAGGAGGCAAGACCTCCCGCCTCCGTTGCCTATACTTGTCGGGTGGATACTAGAGGTACTAGTAATCTCAGGAGGCCTTTTCGTCGGAGGAGGTCTCCGCAGACTTATTGGCTGCACGGGTATCTGTGATGTAGAAGCCAGAACCCTTGAAGATGATGCCTACGTTCTTACTGACAAGGCGCTGGACATGGCCACCACAGGTCGGGCATTCGGTAAGGGGATCTGCGGTGATTTTTTGGACAACCTCAAAGCGACCGCATTTATCGCAAGCATACTCGTATGTTGGCACTATTAGCACTCTCCCTTCTGTGATGATAACTAGATTTTATATTACTCCTTCCCCGAGTTTTAATCAAGGGGTTGCAGGGTTTTTGCAGTAGTGGTTTCCTGATAGGGTGAGAAGCTGATTCATAAGGAGTGATACAGTGAAGCAGGAGAAAGACCGTGGCCTAGGTAGGAAACCCCGCCGCCGCATCATAGGTTTCGATATAGACGGTGTGCTCACCGACGAGATGGTTGATGGAAAAAATATCTGGCAGCGGGAGATCGAAGCCTACTTCCCCGGCATTCAGCTGCTCGGACCTGAGTTTGCTTTTACCGCGGCCTTCGGCTTGTCCTTGGAGGAAGTGGACCGGTTTATGGAAGAAAAGGCCGAAAAGGTGTTCAGCAATGTCCAGCCTCAGCGGGGCAGCCGAGAGTTTCTCAGCTATCTGGAAGCACGAGGTTTTACAGTACATCTTATCACTGCCCGTTTCCCTTGCTATGAAGAAGTTACCCGGGAGTGGTTGGCACGCCATGGATTTAAGCCCAGTGGGCTGTGGTTTACAGAAGCCAAGGGCCCGCTGTGTAAAGAGCTGGGAATCGAGCTTTTCGTCGATGATTACTGGGAGAACTGCTTAGATATCCGAGATCACGGAGTCAGAGCTCTGCTGATGTCGGCTCCCCATAACTTAGGCTGTCCAGAGGAGAAGGGGATATACCGTGTGGAGAATTGGGATGAGATCAGGACCCATGTCTTGGAGTACTACGGTCTAGAGAGTTGGGATAGCGGTGAAACCGCAGACACTTCTGCCCTGTAGGCAGCAACTTACAGACGTCGATCGCTGCAGATATGGTATGATTAGACCTTGAAAGAAGGGGGGAATTGCTAAGTGCATCCCATCCTATGGCAAATAGGCCCACTCAAGATTTATGCCTACGGCCTTTTCTTGGCTGCGGCTTTTGCGGTCGGCACGTACTTGACCGCCAAGAATGCCAAGCAGCATGGTATTGCCGTGGATTTTATCCTGGATCTAGCCTTGGCGGTCTGTGCAGCCGCGCTAATCGGTGCCCGAATTGGCTTTGTGCTGCTGGAATGGCACTATTACCGCCTGCATCCTGTAGATATCCTCCGGCTTTCCCAAGGGGGGTTGTCTTTCCACGGGGGACTCATACTTGGCGTAGTCGTCGGCGTATGGTATTGCCGGCGGAAAGAATACAATCCATGGCGGATGGCAGATATAGTAGCACCAGCGGTGCCCTTGGGGACCGCCGTCGCTAGGATAGGGTGTCTGCTTAACGGCTGCTGCTACGGCTATTTGATTGACTCACCCCTCGGCCTTCCCGTTGCCTTGGGAGATCCGAGGCCGCGGCATCCAACCCAGATCTATGCTGCGGTATTGAACTTTCTGCTGTTCGTCTATCTCTATCGAAGGCGTGATCATCGGCGTTTCCCTGGTTATCTCGGCCTAACTTATCTCATCCTCTATTCCGTCCTGAGGACTATAGTTGAGGTCTTTAGAGAAAGCCAGCTGTTGTTGGGTCCTATCAAAGTAGCCCAGGCCTTTAGCTTCATAGTGATTATCGGAGCCGGATTGACCATCTATTTAGTTGAAGGCAAGCGGCGGGCTAAAGGGGCCTTTTCCGAATAGATTGTTGACACTAACTAGTTCTGTATGATAACATATATTATGGCCGGACCGATTTGTGAAGTAATTCACAATATTGCCATCGACACATTTTATTTTTTTGCAGGAGAAAGTGAAAGTGGGAACATACACCCCTTGAGAACGGGGTGTATTGCGGTTTCTTAAGGGAATCGTGGCACAATTGTTACAATAAGCACAGTTCATAAAGGGGAAGGAGACGGTTGAAAGTGGGAGCGGCAAATAGAGGGTGCTGCTGCTGTCAGTCCTCAAAGGCTCAGGACGAGCGTTATCAGAAGCTGGCAGATATTATCGCAAAGTATGCCGGTCAGCCCGGGGCATTGATCCCGGTCTTGCACCAGGCTCAGGAAGTCTTTGGTTACCTGCCCCATGATGTGCAGGTGCTGATAGCAGAGGGTCTAGATGTCCCCCTAAGCGAAGTCGATGGTGTAATTACTTTTTACTCCTTGTTTACTTCACAACCCCGGGGCAAATACACCATCGGAGTGTGCATGGGAACGGCCTGCTACGTGAAGGGTGCAGCTGCAGTTTTAGAGGAGCTGAAAGAGCAGCTGGGCATTGATGTCAACGGTACTAGTGCCGATGGCTTGTTCACACTGGAGGTAACCCGGTGTGTCGGGGCCTGCGGACTGGCTCCGGTTATGACCATCGGTGATGACGTATACGGCCGCCTCAAACCGGAGGATGTAAGGGAGGTACTAGACAAGTACGTCCAGGCTGAGCCTAAAGCAGACGCCTAATAGTAATTGACTCATCCATTTGGTTATCTCAAGGGAGCAAACCGGGCTGAGTGAAGGGGGAGAGAGATATGGCAGTATACCGTTTGCACGTTCTAGTATGTGCCGGCGCCGGATGCGTTTCTTCAAACTGTAAGGCTGTAGAGGCAGCCCTTCAAGATGAGCTCGAGAAGGCCGGCATTGCTGATGAAGTCAAAGTTGTAGAAACGGGTTGTATCGGCACCTGTGACCTTGGGCCGTTGATTGTAGTCTACCCGGAGGGTGTTTTTTACCAGCGGCTGACTCCGGAAGATGCTAGGGAGATAGTGAATGAGCACTTTGTTAAGGGAAGAATTGTCCGGAGTCTCCTATATAGACCGGCTGAAGACGCTGAACCGGTGGCCCGGGCTCAAGATATGGACTTTTTCCGCAAACAGTACCGAATCGCCTTGCGGAATACAGGGGTAATCAATCCAGAGGTCATCGAAGAATACATAGCAAGAGATGGATACGCGGCCCTTGGGAAAGTGCTAAGCAGCATGACACGGGAAGAGGTAATCGACGAGATTAAGCGCTCAGGATTGAGGGGTAGAGGCGGAGCCGGTTTCCCGACTGGTTTGAAGTGGGAATTCGCATATAAGGCTCCTGGTGATGAGAAGTACGTTGTCTGCAATGCCGATGAAGGCGACCCCGGGGCCTTTATGGATCGCAGCATTCTAGAGGGTGATCCCCATTCGGTAATTGAGGCTATGAGTATTGCGGGTTACGCGATTGGGGCTAAACAAGGGTTTGTATACGTTCGGGCAGAGTATCCCCTGGCGGTAGAGCGGCTTTCCAAAGCTCTCACGCAGGCCAGAGAATACGGTCTCTTGGGTAACAACATCGTCGGAAGTGATTTCAGTTTTGATATCGAAATCCGAGTCGGCGCGGGAGCCTTTGTTTGCGGAGAGGAGACTGCGCTGTTGACTTCCATTGAAGGCAAGAGGGGAGAACCTCGTCCTCGTCCGCCCTTTCCTGCAGTAAAAGGCGTATTTGGCAAGCCTACTCTCCTCAATAATGTGGAGACCTACGCCAACATCTGCCCCATCATCCTCAACGGAGCGGAATGGTTTGCCAAGATCGGCACTGAAAAGAGCAAAGGAACCAAAGTGTTTGCCATCGCCGGGGATATCAATAATACGGGTCTGGTGGAAGTGCCCATGGGGACCACTTTGCGGGAGGTTATTTTTGATATCGGCGGTGGTATTCCCAAGGGGAAGAAGTTCAAAGCTGCTCAAACAGGAGGTCCCTCCGGAGGCTGTCTGACAGAGGAACACTTGGATATCCCTATGGATTATGAGTCCCTTATCCGCGTAGGTTCCATGATGGGTTCCGGTGGGTTAATCGTCATGGATGAGAACACCTGTATGGTGGATATTGCCCGTTTCTTCCTGGACTTCACCAAGGACGAATCCTGCGGCAAATGTACGCCGTGCCGCATCGGGACCACGAGAATGCTGGAGATTCTTACCCGGCTTACCGAGGGGAAAGGGGAAGAAGGCGATATTGAAAAGCTGGAAACCCTGGCCCGGAACATCAAAGCCAGCTCTCTCTGCGGACTGGGGCAGTCTGCTCCCAATCCGGTGTTGAGCACCCTGCAGCATTTCCGAGATGAATATGAAGCCCACGTGCGGGAGAAGCGGTGTCCAGCAGGTCAATGTCTGGCACTGGTTCATTTCTACATTGAGCCGGAACTGTGTCGAGGTTGCGGCCTGTGTATCAAGGTGTGCCCAGAGAACGCCATCAGTGGCAACCGGCGGGAGCCCCATGAAATTGACGTAGAACGTTGTGTTAAGTGTGGGGCGTGTCAAGAAAGATGCCCGTTCGATGCCATTGTCAGACGCTAGTGGATGAAGAGAAGGGGGCGAGGAACTGATGGTTACTTTGAAAATCGACGGGAAGACAGTAACTGTGCCCGATCATTATACAGTGTTAGAGGCAGCTCAGGCTGCCGGCATCCGTATCCCTACGCTCTGCTATCTGAAAGACGTAAGTCAGACCGGGAGCTGTCGGGTGTGCGTGGTGGAGATCAACGGCCGCCTGCAGGCTTCCTGCGTTTTTCCAGTTAGTGAAGGCTTAGAAGTCAAGACCAATACGCCCTTGGTGCGAGAGTCGAGGCGGACCACGGTGGAACTGCTGCTCTCTAACCACCCCCAAGATTGTCTTACTTGCCTGCGCAACCAAAACTGTGAGCTGCAAAGGCTTGCCCGGGAACTAAACATCCGGGAGATTGGCTATGAAGGAGAGCGTTCCCACTTTCCCATTGATGTATCATCCCCGTCTATTGTTAGGGATCCCAATAAATGCATCTTGTGCCGGCGCTGCATTAGCGTCTGTAGCGAGATTCAGGGGGTCCATATCTTGGCTGCCCGGGAGCGGGGATTTGATACTGTAGTCTCGCCTGCTTGGCAGGAACAGTTGGCTAATACGGCCTGCACCAACTGCGGCCAGTGCGTCCTGGTGTGCCCGGTTGGTGCTTTGACGGAACAGGATGATACCGAGAAAGTCTGGGCGGCTTTAGCTGACTCCGATACCCATGTGGTAGTTCAGACTGCCCCGGCGGTGCGGGTTGCTTTAGGGGAAGAGTTCGGATTGGAACCGGGTACTGTAGTCACTGGCAAGATGATTACGGCCCTTAGGCGTCTGGGATTTGATGCCGTATTTGACACAGACTTCAGCGCTGATCTGACCATCATGGAGGAAGCCAACGAGCTCTTACAGCGGCTCAATAATGGTGGGAAGC
>JAAZHE010000125.1 GCA_012510855.1 Bacillota bacterium
GAACTGTATTATACAAGGTGGTGGAAACTTGGCAGACACCACCACCGATCCCCGGTAGCAGCTCGCCACCGATGATAACCGGTGCAGGTTTGTATCAATCGGAGCTCAGCCTCGGGCCTACCTGTTGATTGAAGCAGAATGTTTCCCTGTGTTTCAGCAATACGCCATCCAAACAACTGGCAGCCAGACGAATGTTATTGACCCGATTTAGATCCGCGGCATCAAAGGTAGTGGTGTACTCAGCTATGCAGCGTTGAATCCGAAGGGCAAGGGCATCTTCGGTGCTGAAATCCGGAATTACCAGCTGAGGCTTGAGAACAACCCTCCGATCGTTGGACCTCGTCGCAGCAGCGATTACATCTTCCATCAACCGTGTTATGTCTACCTTTTGACCAGGAACGCCGGGGATAATTTGAACTACATCATCTTGGGTTAGGACTATGCGGGCATCAAGGGGTGGGATATTTGCTGTAACTGCTATCTTGCGAAGGGCACTAGTTAGTTTTGCTTCATCCACCGAGACCATGAGGGGAATGTCCCAGCCCTCGAGTTGACTCTGGTAATGTTCTGCCAACTTGCGCAGGATATTCCCCTGCCTCCCCACTTGGAAAGCTGCCAGCAGGATGCTTTCGAGGTCTGGTGTGATACCTATATCCCGGGGAAATAACCGCCATTCCATTGAATCATAGACAATGGTAACAGGTCGCTGCACAATTTCATCCAGATAGCCCGATAGGTAGGCAGCTGCTTCCTGAATGGTGAGGCCGCCGACGTTGATTGAGGCCACTTTCACGCCGGAGAGTATAGTGTCACCGGAAAGATACGAAGTCACAAAGGCATAGCCCGCTGTTGACACACAGCCGATGATCATCGCCGCAACCGCCAGCAGTAAAACAGGGCGCCTTAAACTGATCACAAGATACACCCATAAGCCCTCCTTCCCGAGCAAAGCCCCCGGTGGTGCTGCGGGTTGTCTGCCGCTCAACACTCCGCTGTGCTAGAAGGTCTAGAGCTTCCATCGTTGACCTTGATTAAGTCTTGGTTCTATAAAGAAGCAGCAGCCCTACTAATACTGCTATAAGCAACCAGGCAATAGGTTTCTTTCTGGCCAGGGGAGATTGGGCCAATTCCCGCCGGGCCATCACAGTCTGCAGTCGGTTAGCTTGTTTCAAATGCTGGACGGATTTATGTATATCGCCTTTTTGCTTGTAGACAACACCGAGGTTGTGATGGGCAGTGGCATACTCCCCATCATATTTGAGTGCTAGTTGATAGCATTCGATGGCTCGGTCCAAATCGCCCATTTCTCTGTAAATATTCCCAAGATTATTATATGCCTGCACATAACTCTCATCAACGGCCAGGGCTTTTTCAAAATACGCCTTTCCCTGCTCCAGGTCACCGCTGCGAACAGCTATGACCCCAAGTTTGTTCAGGACAAAGGCTGAGTCCCCCTCTAACTCCTGCAAAGCATCCAGCTCGGAGCGGGCCTCATCTAGTTTTCCTACTTCCATCAACCGGTTAATCCGATACTGTCTCTCGGCTACTTCATTATTCATAGGCATCGGGTTCGCGGCACCATCAGCTATGCCGTGCCTGACTCCTCCCATTTTTGTCCTTATTATACCGCACTAAGAGCAGGTTAGCTAGGGGACGTTCCTCTTTCTATCAGCTGCTCCTACTTTGCCAGAACCCGCCAGGATGAGACCCTTTTTTCCAATTTACAGTATCCTAACCGGCCTTTGCGGGCCCTCCTTTTCTGCAGAGGACCTTGCTTTATCAGACATTCCGCCTCGGACGCCAATAATATGCTAGTATCAGTAGTCCATAAGAGCATCCTAAATAGCCGAAAAATGGATAGAGAAGCTCGATGAGTGAGCTAAAGCCCAGGAGCGAAAGACCAAAGCTCAGAAGTAGAAGAACACCTAAGAGACCTGGCTCGGGAGTGCATCCCAGCCGTCTCACAACCGCGTACAAATTCGTTGCTGCGGTAGTCAGCATGGCGAACCAAATGATAATTCCATAGAGACTACCTATGGTGGGACCGATTCTATGTGCGATCCAGGCCAAGGGTACTGCTGTCTGGGCAGCCTCGGGGCCAGCATTCCAGATGGCAAGACTGGAACCGAGGAGCATTAAGCCTAAAGCTAAGCCGCCCATTACCCCTCCCCAGACCGCCCACATGGACCGCGATAGGGAAGCAGCAAGGGGCGTACAGGCGGCAATGCCCAGCATGGAGTTATAGGCTAGATAAATAGCTGCTCCAAGCCACCAGTTGGGAAGCAAGGGCGATGGAGTCCAAGACCACAATACTGTAATTCCTGTTTGAGAGACTTTAGTCCACAGGCCTCCTAGTCCTACTAAGCCGAGGCTGGCAGCAGCTGCAGCTATAACCGGCACCAGGTATGCATTGAGAAGAAACAGGCCTTCGCTGCCTAAGCAGCAGCTGAGGCCGGTAATCAGGGCGGTTGCCGCTACACCGAATACCGCCGGGAGGCCCCACTGCTGTTCCACCAGTGATCCGGCTCCGGCCAGCATGACCCCTACGCCGGCCAAGAGAAAACAGGTAATAACAATGTCATAGAGTTTTGCCCACAAAGGATTGCTGACTGTAGCCAGAAGCTCCCTGTATGAGTCTATCCCAAGTTCTTGAGCTGTTCTGAAGCTTAGTGCGCCGATTGCGGCAAACCCCATCGTAACAACCAAGATCCCCAAACAACCCCAAGGGCCGTAGATGACAAAAAAGGTCAGCGCTTCCTGCCCTGACGCAAAGCCTGCGCCTACAACAGCTCCTATGTATGCCGCTGCCATTTGCCACTGCCTGCCTGCCATTGGTCATGAGGCCCCTCTCCAAACAGCCAATTACCAGACGCGATGTCTCAGCATCCCATTCTCACTACATGTATAGACCCCTGCTGTTCATCATATACTTCACTGTGAATGATTTGGCTATAGGGAGTGATAACGTTGACTGGGACCTCTGGGCTGGGAAGTGACACCACCGTTATCTCCCGAGTCCATGTCGACGGCCCAGGGGCTGTCGAGGCTTTGGCCCATGATCTGTGGAGTTTTCTCTATCCCCGGGTGCATCCGGTGTTAGCTCCGCTTCAGATTGTCTGTATTGGTACCGATCGGTCCACCGGAGACTGCTTGGGACCGCTTGTAGGATCGAAGTTGTCCTCGTTAGGTTCATTGCCACCCGGAGTCCGGCTGTTTGGCACCTTGGATGAGCCTGTACATGCGGCTAATCTAGATGAGTACATTAAGCTCTTGCAGGACGAAGGAAAGGCGTCGTTTGTACTGGCCGTGGATGCCTGCCTCGGCAGGTCTGAGAATATTGGCTACATCAGCCTCAAGAACGGTCCCCTCAAGCCTGGGACCGGTGTCAACAAGAACTTGACAGAGGTTGGCTCTGCCCATATGGTGGGGGTGGTAAACGTAGGAGGGTTCATGGAGTATTTTGTTCTACAAAACACCCGCCTCAGCCTAGTTATGAGAATGGCCGACGTCATTGCCAGCAGCCTTGCTGCTGTTTTGGGTTGGTACTGGGAGCATTTCCATCCCGATCTCCGTATGGACGAAAAGAATCAGAGGACGACGTTTTTTCCCCACACAGGAGGCTGGGCGGCAGTACATGCTGCACCATCTTCAGCGGAATAGCTTCTGCGCTGTCCAAGCAGACTAGATCCGAGGCCAGGTGTTATCGCAAGAACGGGCCAGAATTCCGGCCCGTTCTTCCCTATGTTTTCCCAATCAAATTGTCGAGGTTCTTAGGTTCTCAGTTCAACGACCCGCCTAACATCGGCGACTATTTCGTCGATGTCTCGCCCGGCCGCATCGATCACCGGAGCGTCGACTACTATATCCTGCATCCCTAGAACATTATTATCTAAACCATTTACAACTATCACTGCTGTTTGCTCCAGGCCTTTACTCAGGTCCTGGACCTGATAACCGCTCTCTTCTAAAGCCCGCTTAACACCACTTATTTGGTCGTCCACAGCAATAATCGGCTGGATGTCCACCCACATCACCTCCCTCGGAATCCCACAATGATAGTCTCTCCGTGGAAGGTTGGACTAATGCACCCTTCTGTACTGCCCCTTAGCCGATGCCTAAGACCGAACGGGCAGCAATCCTGGCTCGGTCGTAAATCTCTTTGAGGGGCATACCTGTAGTCTCAGAGACCTGCAGACAATCGCGGTATTCCGGTGCCATGGTGACTATCTCTTGACCTAGTCTCGCCACTTTCACGCTCACTTCCCGATCTGCCACCGTCACTGTGATCGATTCCCTTGGCAATATGTAGCGAGACTTGCGGTCTGTACGAATCCCCAGTGTTGTGGTTTCCCGGAAGATCAGCTCAGCCAGCTTCGCCTCAATCCCCGGCGGGCACAGCACCGTGAGGATGATCCCTGGCCGTCCCCCTTTCATAGTCACATCCTGCACATACGCGTCCCAGGCGCCGGCACCCAGCAGCTTAGCGATCAGGGGAGGGATTACTTCCGGGTTATGATCATCGAGGTTGCACTCCAGGAGAGCAACCTCATCCATGGACCACAGACTTCTGTCCTCATGAGCCGGCTCGATCAATACCAGTCTGAGGAGGTTTGGGATTGGCAGATCCCTGGTGCCGGCTCCGTACCCAACGTCCAGGATCCGGCCATCTGGTAGGGGACCGTAGGAACTGGCTAGCGAAGTAAGTAAGGCTGCTCCGGTAGGAGTGGCTAATTCTGCTTCGATTCCCCTGGAATAGCTGGGCACACCTTTGAGCAGATTTATGGTGGCCGGTACTGGGACCGGCATCACACCATGGGCCGCTTTGATGAAACCGGTGCCCAGGTGAACTGGAGAAGCTTGAACTCTAGTCACTCCGAGGTAATGGAATCCAACTACAGTGCAGACGACATCGACAATTGCATCAATGGCCCCCACTTCGTGGAAGTGAACATGGTCTATGGTGGTTCCATGGGCCTTGGCCTCGGCCGCCGCCAGCCGCTGGAAAACCTCAACGGCTTTTTTACCCACCGCCGGTTCGAACCCGGCCCTCTCAATGATTTCAACGATGTCCGGCAGGTGCGTATGAACATGCTGCTCGGGGTGACGTACTTCAACATAGCATCCTGCTATACCGTGTTTAGTCACTACAGCAGTTTTGAGCTCCACGTTTTCCAGACCCATGGATGTTATGGCATCTTGGAAGACCTTTATTGGTACTCCTACATCCAGTAAAGCCCCGAGAAACATGTTGCCGCTGACACCAGAGAAACAGTCTAAATACGCCCACATTAATTGCGCGAAATTCCATGCACCTCCTGCCGGGAGGCACCGGATTTCACTTCCTCCTCCGCATCGGTACTAAATGCTGTCTTGTTGGAACTCAAATATTAAGGAAGGCACCTGCCTAGGTCCCCGATGTTCCACGTGGAACACACCCCTTGTTCCCGCGTTTAGTGCTCCACAATGTTCCACGTGAAACGTTGGTATGCCTCCGTCTAAACGATAGCGTCAAGATACTGTAGGTCTGGAACAAAGAGTCTCATCCTACTGTAGTGGC
>JAAZHE010000126.1 GCA_012510855.1 Bacillota bacterium
CAACCGTTGGGACATTCACTTACTACCAGCAGCTGGGGCCAACGGCACAGATCCGTGGGCTCCAAAAACAGACGGAGATCGGAACACATCTTGCGCGGCTGGCCAGGGATCAGGCGTTAGCCAATACAATATTGGCTGTGCAAGAGGAATATTTCAATGTTATCCGGGCGTATAACAATCGGCTGGCGGCGTTGGCAGCTAGAGAACACGCAAAGCTCAATCTCGCGACTGTGGAAAGGCAGCTGGAATTAGGCACAGCCACGCCGCTGGATGCTCTAAAGGAAAGAAATGCTCTTCTTGAAGCCGAAAACCACCTACAGATGGCGAGTACCGGCTTAGAGCTGGCTGTAATGGCTCTGCTTCAGAACATGGGGCTCGCCCCCATTGATGCAGAAACCGCCCTGGCTTGGGGGGCCCAACTCGCCCAAGGCTGGGAGGGTGATATTATTCCTTGGGGGATTCACCTGGAGGAAGCTTATACCTATGCCCTTGAGCATAAACTAGAACTCGCCATGGCAAGAAAACAGCTGGAAATGGCTGAGTCAGCCTACAAGGCTGTTAAGGAAGAGCGGGATTGAACTATTACCCTGGCAGGGCGATACCAGCCGGAAGATGATATCATCTTGAACTCCTCCATCGACTCCAACCTAACCCTAATGGCGTCTGCTACTAAACTCGATGTTGAACTGCCAGAAATCGATCCCTCTAAACTGTACGGTGCGCCAGGAGGCTCATATGATTGGCGGCAGCAGGACACGGGCTACGGTAGTGGGGAAGCAACCAAGGTGAACCCATGGCAAATTGAGCTCAGCTTCAGCTACAGATTCGGCGATGGGGGAGCTCGTCAGGCAAAGATCGATGCCAAGGAAGCAGCGATAGAAAAGGCAAAGCTCCAGGTCGAGATGGCCGAGAATGGCTGCTATCTTGAATTGTACAGCTGTCTGCAGCAGCTAGACCAAGCCCTTCGGGCCTATGAGCTGGCTGTTGAAAGCCAACGGGCTGCCAGGGAAACCCTTGAGCAGTTGGAGGCTATGTATGAACGGGGTTCCGTCACCGCTAAAGAAGTGCGGGAAGGCAGGCTGCTGGTGATCCAAGCCCAGAATCGGGTGGTAGATGCGGCTTTTGCCTACGAAGCCGCCAAAGCGAAATTAGCGGCCGCCATGGGTGCTGCCCCTGATGCCTTGATTGCCGCGCTGGGGCGGAATCAGTGGGATGCATTGATGGATAACTAGGAGCGATGTGCTTTGAAAAACGTGGATTCTACGCAGGATAAACGGCGGGATATACTAGAGGCCGCAGAGAAAGTCTTTAGGGCCAACGGGTTTACCGCAGCGAAGATGGATGAAATTGCGGAACTGGCAGGTGTGGCCAAAGGGACACTGTACCTCTACTTTGACAGCAAGCAGGACCTCTTTGTCTCCCTTCTGGAAGATCGGATCTGGGAATATGTAGCCACTCTGACCAAGAAGCTGGAAGAAGTCTGTTCGGTACAGGGCTTTGTTCAGACACTGGCCAAGGTTAGAGGACAACTGTTTGTCAAGAATCGGTGGCTGCTGGAATCGTTGTCCCATTCATTACCGGACTTCTCTAAGGAGTTCCGAATGCGGATCTGGAACTTGCGGAAAGGACTGGAAGAGCCAACCATTGAGGCCCTGACTAGGCTCTTGCCCCCTGATTACCCCATTGCTCCCTTGCAGGCTGCCGCCATGGTCAACGGTGCCCTGGATTACACCGTCGGCACCCTGATCCTACACGGACAGCCGGTGGTACTGGAGGATGTTGCCCGGGCTCTGGAGTATATTCTTCTTCCAGGATTGTCCCAGGCGCCTGGCGAAGATTACAGCGGTCAGTAACGCCCTCTGTCTCTGGAAGGGATTAGCGGCCCATAAGCAGAAAAAAGCTTGGGGATTGAGCAGCTACCGCTGTTTGGGGACAGCATAAGGAAGGAGAGGGCAGATGCTGAAGGACTTACTGGAGAGAGGCTATGGTGTCAACGAGGATCTCAATTGTGCAGAAAGGATCCTGTATGGCGCCAACGCGGTTTATAATCTTGGCTTTGATGGCGAAGACCTGAAGGTGGCAGCCGGCTTTGGCGGGGGCATGGCCATCGAGAGTGTCTGCGGTGCTCTAACAGCTTCTACAATGGTGCTGGGCAGAATGTATGTTAAGGACCGGGCCCATGAGAGCGAGCTCATCAAGGACTTGGTCAGAGAGCTGTTTGATTCATACACTAAAGAGATGGGCAGCATTATCTGCGCACTCCTCAAGGGAAAATACCGGACAAAAGACATGGGCTGCCATCTGGTAATAGTTAAGGCAGCTGAGATTCTAGATGGGATCATTGAGCGCAACCAAAGGAACGGCTCAAGCCAAGCAGATGCTGACGAAGTCTCCGCCTAGGTTTTGTCGGGTGCTGTCTTGGGACTAAAGGACTAGAGTTTGGGAACCGGGGATTCTGTCAATACATACAATTAGTAAGGTGCGGCTCTGTGTATTGACAGAGGAGAATTCCAGGGGGAGGTACACTTATGACCAAACTGCATCAAGTCTACGAGTGTCAAGTGTGTGGGAACAGGGTAGAAGTGATCCGTCCGGGAGCGGGGACGTTAGTCTGCTGCAATCAGCCCATGAAGCTCTATGAGGAGAATACTGTCGATGCTTCCCAGGAAAAACACGTACCGGTGGTGACCAAGACCGCCAATGGGTACAAAGTGGAAGTCGGCAGTGTGATGCATCCCATGGTACCAGAGCACTACATTGAATGGATAGAATTAGTGGCTGATGGAATGGTCTACCGCAAGTACCTCAAGCCCGGCGAGGAACCGGTGGCTGAATTCATTACCGACGCCGAGGATGTCTATGCCCGGGAATTCTGCAATCTGCACGGGCTCTGGAAATCCAGCTAGTAGATAGAAAAAATGCCCTAAGGGCGGCGCCGCTTTGGCGGCGGAACCCTTAGGGCATTTCGTTATTGCTCTTGCTTGCCGGTCCTCAACTAGTCCTGAGCAGCCAGCGCAGGATGGCCGACCTCTTCTTTTGCTGCGGCTGGGATGCTGCCGTGGTGGGCCTATTCACTGCTTTGCGGCCTCCGCACCTTGGGCAGTAATCCTCCCAAACAGCGATACGTTCACCGCAGTCGACGCATTTGGCCATTCGGATCCCTCCAGAGCAGTTTTCCCCTACGCTTACGAGGTTAGCTGAACGGTTAGGGCCGGGCAGCCCCTCTGCCTGCGCAGATTCACCCAAGGGATCCCCCGCTCCAGTGACGGCCACTGGATTAAGCGTCTATCCCCAGTATACCCCAGATTTCACTGCCAAACAAGTGAGGAGAAGGAGCGATCGTCAACAGTATGAAGGCAGCTGACCTTTGGGAGGAACCTTCTGCCTAACGGAAGAATTAATGTCTCAAACTCAGAGAGCCGTAGTCTAGCCCTCATTATATATGTCAGCAGGCACCATAACGCCGGACCAGGCAGCATATTATGTTAGCAGGAGTAAAATCTGACAGGATTTACCGCTGTTAGTGTAGAAGAACTTCCTAGAACTGATCGGTCAGTTCTGGACCGGAAACCGCGGAACACTCAGCTAGGAAGGACGACTGCCTATGGATGCCAAGCGGGAGCGAATCAAGCAGGCGGCCCTGGAGATCTTTTCTAGCCAGGGCTATGCCAACACAACAGTTCAGCAAATAGCTGAGCGGGCCAGAGTGGGAAAGGGTACATTTTACACCTACTTTGCAACGAAGGAAGATGTTCTAACCGATTTGCTCACTGAAGGCTTGAACAACATGGGTCAGCATATAGAAAAGAAGATCAGGACAATCCAGGGAAGTGTTGCCAAGTTAAGGGCCATTGTCCGGGAACAGCTGAGGTATTTCCACGAACATCAATCTCTATGCCGGTTGATTACCCGGGAAGTGTGGGGACATAGCGATCAGTCTTCACCTTTAGCCCAAAGAGTACGGTCTAGTTATCTCAAAATGCTGCAGGAGGTGGTGGAGAAAGGCATAAAAGACGGCGAGTTGAGGTCCTTGGACCCTCAAACTGTAGCTACCGCCTTGTACGGTATGGTCAGTATGGTGGCTTTGTCTATGAAGGATCTACCTAGCGACACAGCCCTTGAGCGTGTGGAGATGACCCTTCAGGAGTTGCTTTTCTCAGGGATAACGACGTCGCGGATGATTACTGTCGAGGCTTAGGAAGGGGTGTAATCGATGAGAACAGCCATGACCTATCTCGGTGAAGCTGTAGTACGCCAAGGACTAGGGTATATATCCAAATCGCCGGAAAAAAATGTGTTCAAGATCATAGACTGGGCGGATAAGATCGCCCGCGACCCATATCACAAGCAGCTGATTACCAGTGTGCGGAACGTGCTCCAGGAACC
Source organism: Bacillota bacterium (assembly GCA_012510855.1). Classification (GTDB taxonomy): domain Bacteria; phylum Bacillota; class Limnochordia; order DTU087; family DTU087; genus DTU087. The sequence goes on from JAAZHE010000126.1 coordinate 4,387, forward strand.
CGGCAGCCCCTGGCCCGATTATATGGTAAGAGCCTTTACTGAAATCCATCCCAACATCAGGGATACCATTGCCGTCAATTTCTTTGTCAATGGTGCCTTTATCGGTGTACCTAAGCAGAAGGAAATGGCCCAGAAGCTGGGGGTATCAGTGCCTTTTGCCATTTTGATGGATCCAACCTCCCGCTGCAACCTGAGGTGCACTGGGTGCTGGGCGGGAGAGTACAAAGGTGACGACCTCTCCCTGGAAGTGATGGACAGGGTCCTTACCGAAGCGGAGGAGCTGGGCATCTACTTTGTAGTTCTGTCCGGCGGCGAGCCCACCTTACGGAAGAAAGATATCTTTGAACTGGCCAGAAGACACAAAGAGCAAGTCTTTCACTTGTTCACCAACGGGACCCTCATCAACGAGCAGTTTGTTCAGGAACTCATTGATGTAGGCAATGTGACTTTGGCCATCAGCTTGGAAGGAACAGAGGAGTTTACCGATACCCGCCGGGGCAAGGGCATTTTTAAGAACATCATGGAGGCCATGGACCTGCTCAAAGAAAACGGGTGCCTCTTTGGTGCTTCTGTGACTTATCATCGGCACAACATCGAGGACGTTTCTTCAGAGGAGTTCATTGATCTTTTGATCGACAAAGGAGTCCGGTTTGTCTGGTACTTCACCTACGTGCCCGTGGGCGCCAATGCTGATTTGGAACTGATGGCAACACCGGAGCAGCGGGGATATATGCACAAGCGCATCAGCGAGTTGAGGCTCCGGAAACCCATCTTCTTGATGGATTTCTGGAATGATGGAATTGTCTCCGGCGGCTGCATCGCCGGTGGCCGGCGCTATCTCCACATCAACGCAGCCGGTGAAGTAGAGCCCTGTGCCTTTGTCCACTATGCAACAGATAACATTAAGGAGAAATCCTTGGCAGAAGCTCTCCAATCGCCGCTGTTTAAAGCTTACCAGAAACGCATACCCTTTAATGAGAACCACCTGCGGCCCTGCCCGCTGATTGACAATCCCAGTGCTATTCGGGACATGGTTCACGAGTCCGGTGCCTACCACACGGAAGCTGATGCCGATGAAACAGTAGATGAATTCGCTGCCAAGCTTCAGAATTATGCCAAGGCCTGGGGAGAGGTGGCAGATAGAATCGCCGAGGAAGAAAGGGCCCAAGCGAAATCCAAGGTTAGCTGATGATTGTAGTCTAGGCTGCCAATGTATGAGTACTGGTTGTCCAAAACGAGAGCCGCCCTATGGGGGACCGACCTATAGGGCGGTTTTGTTGGAGGAGGTTTATGTCTATGGCGGAATTTTTCCTAGGCATCACTTTGCCGGCAGACTTTGAAGAAGAAGTCGAGGATTTTAGACGGAGGTTCGCTGCCCCTAAGACGGCACCCCATATAACCTTAATTCCTCCCTTTAATTGGCCGGGAACTGACCTGGAACTGGAACAGATCATTTCAGCGAGTATCCAGGGCACCTCGCCCTTCGTGGTCAAGGCCCGGGGGATAGGTCGCTTTGGAAGGCGTGTAATCTACATAAATGTGGAGCCTTCGGAGGAGCTTCTGAGTCTTTATGAAAAGCTGGAATCGGGTTTAGAAAACCAGGACATTGCCGCTACAGACCAAGATCGGTCCTACCATCCCCATATTACCCTGGCCACAAGGCTCTCGCCGGGGGAGTTCAATCTGTACATGGAAGAACTCAAGGATTACAACCCGTCCCGGGAATTCCTCTGTCAGCAGGTGGCACTCTTTAAGATGGAGGTGCGGGACAGAAGACGCCGCTGGCTCATCTTCAAGCAGGTACCTCTGAAGTAGTTCTGATTCGCCATTTCTGGGTCCTTTACAGTCTGCTGACGGCGCAGCCTTGGTTCTTGGAACAGACTTTGATGCTGCTTCTGG
>JAAZHE010000127.1 GCA_012510855.1 Bacillota bacterium
CCTTTGGGACAGTGCTCAGGACAATGAGCTTTATACTTTTGTTGGCGACTTCGAACTCCCACCTAAATTCGATGATCTAGTGGAGGCGGTAGCTGAGCTGCGACGTAAGGGTAAGATCATCGAGTACACTACTATACCGGATTACCTAGACAGGTTTGGGACAAAGGGTGAGGAGTTCTATACACCATGTTCATGGACCGAAACCGTTGAAAATCCATCCTTTGTGCGGTGGACAGCGGATCCCCAGGATATTATTGTCCATAAGGCGACAGCTCAAGCTATGGATACTGTCAGAGCTGCAGAGAAGCTCGCGGCCATAGCAGAAGCGGCCACTGGTTCTAAGCCCAATCCAGCTTGGAATGACGTCACTCAGGATGGGAATCCTCTCAAACGAGATATCCTGACATGGTCCATTGAATGCCCTGATGATTTCCCGGACATTGAAAGCAATTACCTCGCGGCCGGAAAAGAACCCACAGCCTTAGATAAGGCATGGCATCTGTTGCTCTGGGGAGTGAACAGCGACGCCAGAGGGTGGTATCCCATGTTCGAGAAGAGGCGGGAGCGAGTTATCTCCCTGGAGAATGCCGTGTATCTATCACAGAAGGTAGCCATAAACAGCCTAGCCGCCTTGACCAGCAATGGAGACGGATCCCAAGAGTCTCCAAGTCTAGTGGTCTTCAATCCCGTCCAGAAGCGTCGGGCAGTAATTCGCTTAGAGGGACCTGTTCCCTATCGAGCTGCGGGGGCAGCTGCCGGCAAATGTGAGAGTGTGTGGACGGGAAATGGTTATGTGTCTGAGATTGAGCTTGAATTGCCTGAATACGGGATTAAGAGTGTTCCTATTGAAATCGTTGATAGCTCAACGGTCAAGGCAGCAGCATGGAAGCCTGGCAATAGAATAAGTACTGGCCCGTTATCTCTAGAAGCCTTGGATGCGAGGGTCCGGTTGAGTACCGGGGCTCGGGAGTGGACCATGGGCTTGAGAGAAATCGGCCGGTTTGGCATTAGAGAGGTGCACAGAGGGACCGTCGTTCATAGGTCTCCCTACGAAGTAGGACCCACCATGGTTTATACCAGAGACGGACTCTATCCTGAATTGAGCATCGAGAAGCAGCTCGATTGGTGCATATACTATACAGCCAATTACCGACTTGAACCGGATCGGGTCATTTGTAAGCTGAAACTAGAATTCACTAAGCCTGTGCTTATCGGCGGCAGCACCCACAGCGGCAATACCTGGATCTGGTTCCCCCATGGGTTGACTTATCAGATCAAAGGAAGACCGGGAGACATTTGGTATGATGTTCCCTTCGGCAGCATCAAACACATAAATCAGAGTCGATCCCACATCACTGCGCTGCGTTATACGCTTCTCCAGGAACCTGAAGGCGGCATTAGCGTCATACCCAGAAGCGGCAATCAGCTCTTCGAAGTTGATGGTGAAAACGGCATAATCGGAGTGGGATTAGGTGCATCTACCCTGGGCACGCCTGCGGAACCAGCTACCCAAACCCTCATTCCTGAAGAATGGGTAGTGCTACAGGACAATAGGTGGGAAGAAGAGCCGTTCTATGGAACCTATGAGCACGAGTTCGTCATCTATCCCTTTGACGGCACCTGGCAGGCAGCCGATATCCCTGGAAGGGCCGAGGAAGCCTTGGCCCCGGTGTTCTACAGTGTAATGGGTTCAACCCAGGAAGAGACCAGGTCTTTTATAGAGTGCAGCGAACCGGGGGTCAACATTACCAGTCTACGTTTGGTTGACAACCGGCCAACCATTAGACTAGTGGAAGAGCTTGGTCTAGAACGAAGATGCACTATTACCTTCCTGGGTGAGCGAAAAGAGATCGAGCTGAAGCCGTATCAAATAGCTACTATCAAGTTTTGAGCCGCAGCCGATTCACATCGTTCAGTGACGATTAACACGGGCACAACTATGAAAGGGGCAAGGCTCGTCAGCAATTGACTTGAGTCTTGCCCCAGGTTTTCCAAGTAGTGAACTGTTCTTAAAGCTTCCTGGCCACCGGATGCCGGAGTACCGTTTTCATCTTTTCCGGAGCTGACTTTCTCGGGTCACTTAGGTAGATTTCATGGTGTTTGCCGCCGGTGGGTACCAGGTCAACTAAACCTTCATGTTCGATGAAAGCCGTCACCTTGGCCATTGTCTCACATTCAGTGGAATACGGACCGACATGGAGGATTTGGACACACAATCCCTCGGTGAAGCTGTCCAGCCGTGCCTTATCTACAGGCAGATTCGGCTTCTTCGCTCGCACCCTCTCCACCGCCCACTGAAAAAAGTCCTGTTCAACAAAGTCCGGCAGCCTGATCATCAGTGTCCACTTCCAGTTGTCCCTTTGGGTGAGGGAAAAGGGGCCCTCTGACCACCAGAGGCCTTCTAGGGGCGGAACTACGAAGTCATAATATCCTTCCGGCTGCTTTGCTTCCTTCTTGCTCATCTTAACGGCATAAGCTATTCCGTAAAGGACTTCGATGGCCTCCTGAAAGTCGGGGTTGTCGTTGGGATCCCCGCTTCCGTCCACCATGACAAACTTCATCTCAGGAACTTCCACTAGCACCGGCTTGTCCTTGGGCATGTAGAGTTCCTTGTACGCTTTTTTGAAGTCAAAAGGTTGTTGGCTCATGGATTCTCCTCCTAAATCTGCCTGCCGGCAGAGCGAGCGCAAGTGCGTGCCGGCGGCTGTACCGCTGTCTGCGGCAACACCGTACCGGGAGGCGGCTGCCGCGAACGGTGGCCTCCGCACCCGCCGGTATTGCCGGACAGCAGCAAGGTTGCGGCGATCCCGCTAGTGGCTGCAGTATCACAGGCATCAGTGCCGGATACTTACCAGCGACTGGGTTTGCACAGGATTTCTTCGACTCGTAGATCAAAGACAACGTTGGAGTGGGCGGGAAGGATGATTGCTGCCGTATCCGCTCCAGAACCGGTGCCGCCTACCGCCACGATCCTCTGGCCATAGGGGATTAACCCTGCATCTAGTGCCATGATGGAGATCTCCACACAGACTTTGACACCTTGTCCCAGCATGCGCAGGGCGTTAGCCATAATCTCTGCCGGGTAGATGCCGCCGAATTTGTTGCGGCAAGCCCGGTCAACTCCTGCCAGCACGTGGGTGGTGGTGAGGAGCTTGACCCCTTGTTCCGCTAGATGCTTTCGCTCAGATTCCGGCATTTCATCGATTCCCGGCCCCCGGAAGCCGACATGGTGGGTTACGCAGACCACCGACTTGGGATCTGCTCCCAGCTCCAAAGCAGTGTGCACCGTTGCTCCGGTGTTGGAAGCAATCACCAAGGGGAGCCCTTCTTCTTTAGCCCGCTTAACAGCAATTTCAAGGGTCTTGTTGGTGTTTTCCGGTCCAGCTTGCTGCCAAATCAAAGGAACCACCTCCAAGTATTTTTGAAGCATAGATTACCGTTCTATAGTGCCAAAGCCTGTCCATCTTTGCGGGGTTCAGAGCCGGTGATATAGACACCGGTTTCCGGATCCCGCCAAATCATCTGGCCGCCGCCAAAGCCGGCCATTTCCGGCTCAATATACACACTGTGGCCCAACTTGGCCAATTCCCGTACAACCTCGGGATTGACCGTGGGCTCAACTGCTACCCGTCCCTGGCCCAGTACCCGCACCCGGGGAGCGTCAAGGGCGGCTTGCGGGTTTAGTCTAAAATCCACAATACTGCTGACCACCTGCATGTGTCCTTGAGGCTGCATATCGGCACCCATGACTCCGTAAGCTGCCAGGGGAATCCCGTCCTTAGTGATGAAGCTGGGGATAATAGTATGGAAGGGCCGTTTGCCGGGCGCATATACATTAGGATGGCCATCCTCCAGACTGAAACCGCATCCCCGGTTCTGCAGGGAAATGCCGGTACCGGGAACTACGACTCCAGAGCCAAAACCCATGTAGTTGGACTGAATGAAGGAAACCATGCGGCCGTCTGAGTCCGCGGTGCAAAGATACACTGTATCCCCAGTCGGATCTCCTGGCTCAGGAGCGGGCAGTGCTTTCTCGGAATCAATCAGGCTTCGCCGTTTCTCGGCATAATCCTTGCTCAAAAGACCAGCCAAGGGAATATCGGTGAACTGGGGATCGGCAACATAGCGATAGACATCAGCAAAGGCCAATTTCATCGCCTCAATCACCAGGTGGAGATGGGCACTGGAAAGGTGGGGGTAGCTTGCTAGTTCAAACCCCTCTAATATGTTGAGCGCGAGCAGTGCGGCAATGCCTTGACCGTTGGGAGGGATTTCCCAGATGTCATAACCCCGGTAGTTGATGGAGACCGGCTTTACCCATTCCGGCTCATGTTGGGCAAGATCCTCCTTGGTCAAGAAGCCGCCGGTTTTTGCCGCATAATCGACGATGGCATCTGCTAGTTCGCCCCGGTAAAACGCCTCGCCCTTCGATTCGCCGATGAGCCGCAAAGTTCTTGCCTGGTCAGGACAGGTGAAGATTTCTCCAGCCCGCACCGCGCGGCCTCCGGGCAAGAAAGTCCTGCGAAAATCCTCGTTATCCTTGAACCGCTTTTCTGCAAAACTCCAATAATGGGCAATCATGGGCGGGACCGGATGTCCCTCTTCAGCGTACTTAGCTGCAGGTTCCATCAGCCGGGATAGGGGCATGGAGCCGAATCTCTTATTGAGAGCTGCCCAAGCGGACACGGCGCCGGGGACCGTCACCGGCAGCCAGCCCGTGGGTGGTATAGTTGGCTTGCCATCTTGCAGCTGACTGTGGTTCCGCACGATTTCTAGAGTCAGTTCTTTAGGAGATCGTCCCGAAGCATTGAGTCCATGAAGCTGCTCGCCGTCCCATACGATGGCAAAGGCGTCACTTCCCAGTCCATTGGAAGTGGGTTCCAATACCGTCAATGCCGCGGCAACTGCTACGGCGGCATCTACCGCATTGCCGCCTTCGGCAAGCACCTCAATACCGATTTGGGCTGCCAAGGGATGGCTGGAGGCTACAGCTCCCCTTCTTCCCATTACTGGACTCCGCCGTGACGGATATGGCTGTGAGTAGCTGAATAGCAAAGGTCAAATTCCTCCTTAGCTCATGATCTTAGTGTCCCCGCAATCCTGGCGGGGTTCCCTAAAGCTTAATTATTCTTGTGATGGACAATGTCCTTTCTCAGACGTCGCCCGGACTCGTTCTACAGCACCAGACAAACAATTTTTCCCCCAGAAACTGGGTTTATAGACAGGATCAGGCAAACATTTATTGAAGAATCTAAATGACTGTGATTTTAGGACACTAGAAGTTAAAGGGGGACTGTTGATGATGGATAACAACGTACCTCTTTGGAAACAGCCGGAGCGGCCGTTGGAGGAGAGGATTAATGACCTGGTCAGCAAGTTGACCTTGGAAGAAAAAGTGAGTCAGATGCTCTATTACTCATCGGCCATCGGCCGGCTGGGGATTAGGGAGTATAACTGGTGGAACGAGTGCCTGCATGGGGTGGCGAGGGCGGGGATCGCTACGGTATTCCCCCAGGCCATCGGCATGGCGGCATCCTTTAACCGGGACTTGCTTTATCGGGTTGCCCAGGTGATTGGCGATGAGGCCCGGGCCAAGTACAACATGTCCGTTGAGCATGAGGACCGGGGGATCTATAAAGGGCTCACCTTCTGGTCGCCCAATATCAATATATTCCGGGATCCCCGCTGGGGAAGAGGCCAGGAAACCTATGGTGAGTGTCCTTATCTTACCGGACGGCTGGCAGTGGCGTTTATCGAGGGACTGCAGGGTGATCATCCCCGATACCTGAAGGCAGCGGCCTGTGCTAAGCATTATGCTGTCCACAGTGGGCCTGAGCCTAAGCGCCACGAGTTTGACGCCGTCGTCAGCGAAAAAGACTTGCGGGAGACTTACCTGCCGGCTTTTCGGGATGCTGTCAAGGAGGCTAAGGTGGAGGCAGTAATGGGTGCATACAACCGGGTGAACGGCCATCCCGCCTGTGCCCATCCGCAGCTGCTTACCCAAATCCTCCGGGAAGAATGGGGTTTTGAGGGGCATGTAGTGTCGGACTGTGGCGCCATATCAGATTTTCACCTGCACCATAAGGTCACCAAGACTCCGGAGGAATCGGCGGCTCTAGCTGTGAACAACGGCTGTGACCTCAACTGCGGCAGGGTCTTTGAAAGCCTGCTGGCCGCGGTTGAACAAGGTCTCATCAGTGAAGAGGCCATCGACAGGGCTGTGAGGCGGCTGTTTAGGACAAGGTTTAGGCTGGGCATGTTTGACCCGGAGGACATGGTTCCTTTCAACAAAATCCCTTATGAAATCAATGACTGTGAAGAACACCGGCAGCTTGCCCTGGAGATGGCCCGTGAGTCCATAGTCTTGCTGAAAAACGATGGGCTGCTCCCCTTAAATAAAGATAGGATCAAGACCATTGCCGTCATCGGTCCCAATGCCGATGATAAACAAGTCCTTTTGGGGAACTACTTCGGCGAGCCTTCTAAGTACGTGACAGTTGTCAACGGAATCCGCAATGCCGTCAACGAAGATACCAAGGTTTACTACGCTAAAGGTTGCGACATGTTCCAGATCCATGATTCCCACTGGGGCAACCGGCCTACAGCCGGGTTTGGCGAAGCGCTGGCCATGGCCAAGCGGTCCGATGTTGTGGTCATGTGTCTCGGGCTTTCACCCCTTTTGGAAGGAGAGGAAGGCAGTGTGGCAGAATCCGATGGGGGTGGCGACCGGGTGGACTTAGGACTGCCGGGTGTTCAGGATGACTTGCTGAAAGCCATCAGTCAGACCGGCAAGCCCATCATCTTGGTGCTCCTCAATGGCAGTCCTTTAGCCATCAACTGGGCCCACGAAAATGTGGCGGCTATTATCGAGGCTTGGTATCCAGGGGAAGAGGGAGGCACCGCCATCGCCGATGTGATCTTCGGTAATTACAATCCCGCTGGAAGGCTTCCGATCACCTTTGTTAAGTCCGTAGACCAGCTGCCTCCCTTTGAAGACTACTCCATGAAAAATAGAACATACCGCTACATGGAGGATGAGCCCCTGTATCCCTTCGGATACGGCCTCAGCTACACCAAGTTCGCCTACTCCGATCTAGCCCTCAGCCGAACGGAGCTGGCTGTGGACGATGATGAACCGGTGCGTGTTTCCGTAAAGGTGGAAAACATCGGCGAGCTGGCAGGCGATGAGGTTGTCCAGCTTTACGTAAAAGACCTCGAGGCCAGCGTCACAGTTCCCAAGTGGGAACTTAGGGGCTTTAAGCGGGTACACATCAATCCGGGTGAGACCGTGGAAGTTGAGTTTGAGCTAACCAGAAGACACCTGTCACTAATCGACAATCACGGCCGCCGCCTCTTGGAGCCGGGGGTGTTTAGGATCTATGTAGGCGGGCAGCAGCCGGATGAGCGGAGTCGAGAGCTCACAGGCCGGGAAGTCCTTAATGCTGACCTGATCGTCACCGGCGAAGCTGTAGAGCTAGAATACTAAAGTCGAGTAGGGCAGCGCTAGCCGATGAGTTCTAGTGCTGCCTTTTTTACATGACTGTGCCCACGGCTCGCGTTCACAACTCCTTTTTGTTCTTACAGTCAAGCATCAAGAGAGTCGGTACCAGTGGTGACCCCATCCAGACATGGAGTTCATCTGGGGTGAATGGTTTGTTCTAACCGACCTAGGACCCGAGGATTTACCCGCGCTGCCGTAAAGTCGCAAGCTGCTGTCCTAGTTTCATGGCTGTCTGTTGGGCTGCCGAGCCTGCTCTCAAGGGAGTAGGTGGGAGACTGATAAAATACCACCTACGCTGCAGCAGTAGAGAGGGGGATTGGAATGACTAGTAACATCCATGCACCATCGGCAAGTAACCAGCCGCCTCCACGTCTATGTCCTGAGATTGAAGAGGCGGATAGGCAGATACTGAGAAGCTTGGCCGGTAAGGTCGCCGAGATCGCTGCCAGGCCCGAGCAGGCCGAGAAGAGAGAGCTATGGTATAAACACAACTCGTTGAAAAAGACCCGCCCCGTGGTCTTTTGCGATCCTGAAAATGGGTGGAATGAGATCATTACAGCGAAACAGCTTCGGTGTCAAGGGGAGCTAGTCCGAAGCTGGGAGATGGCTTTGCGCAAAGAGATCTTCTGGGGCGAGGAGATGGGTGATGACCGTGTTGTAGAGCCGTATTTTAATATTCCCTACATCTACACCGATACAGGTTGGGGTATGCAGGAAACCGTCATAGGAGGCGAAGGCGGAGGAGCCTATCGTTGGGAAGCGCCTCTAAAGGACTATAGTGATATGGACAAACTGCACTTCCCCGAGATACAGGTCGACTACAAAACAACTGACAGCCTGGTGGATATAGCCAATTCTGTATTTGGAGATCTACTTACAGTTCGGGTCAAGGGCAACTGGTGGTGGACCCTGGGTATGACCCAGACTTTGATCAAACTGCGGGGTCTCGAGCAGATGCTGTTTGATATGTACGATCACCCAGAGGAACTCCATAGCTTGATGGCCTTTCTCCGAGACGGCCATTTAGCAAAACTGGATTTTCTAGAGGAAAACGGTCTACTCAGCCTGAACAATGATGGCACATATGTGGGTTCAGGAGGGTTTGGATATACCGATGAACTGCCACAGCCCGACTTTGATGGGCGGGTGCGGACTATAGACATGTGGGGATTTGCTGAAAGTCAAGAGACAGTTCACGTATCCCCTGCTATGTTCGCGGAGTTCATATTTCCCTACCAGCTTTCCATTTTAGAACGTTTTGGCCTCAACTGTTATGGTTGTTGCGAACCACTTGATCACAGATGGAGTATTATCCAGACCATTCCTCGCCTGCGTCGAGTTTCCGTCTCACCTTGGGCAAATCTAGCCTTCATGGCCGAGAGGTTGGGAACAGAGTATATATTCTCCTGGAAACCAAACCCAGCTTATCTGGCCGTACCGAGACTAGATGAAGACCTAGTTAGACGTCAATTGCGGGAAGGCTTGAGGATCATCGGTGATTGCCGAGTTGAGATTATTATGAAGGATAACCATACCATCGGCAATAACCCGGAGAACGTGGTCCGTTGGTGTCGAATTGCCAAGGAAGAGGCAGAGAGCATCTAGGCAGTGCGTTAGCGGCACTTTGTGTGCCGATGGGATACAATATAATCAGTTGCGTCAGCCGTCCAAAAAGATTTCCTATTGCTGACCTACCGCTGGACGATCATGCCAGCGGTAGGTCGTCTGCTTTCCTCCTGTCCCCTTGAGGTTTGCCTACCTCTGGTTTCCCGTAAATCTCCTTGACTTCGTAAGGTTCTATCCAGTACAATGTGACTGGAAAGTCATATGACCGCAGATTCATATGACCAGAGATTCATAAACGCGACCGTTGGACCACATGGAAGCCGAGCTCAGTCTTTTGCAGGTGATAACCAGCGACTGACTAGGCAGCCCATTGGTCCGGCTGGTGCTAGCAGATCAAATGATGTGGACCTAAGTCAATCATGATGACAGGGGATGGATGGAAATGCCTAAAGAGACTTTTTTTAATCTGCCTGAGGAAAAGCGGCAGAGGGTAATTGATGCCGCCATTGATGAATTTTCCCAGCGTTCTTTTCACGATGCCAGGATTACCGCCATCGTTGATGCCGCTGGGATTGCCAAGGGAAGTTTTTACCAATATTTCGAGGATAAGAAGGACCTTTTTAAGTACATCATCGGGTTAGCAGCGGAGAAAAAGATCGAGTATGTCAACCGGGACATAATGGGCCGTATACAGGATTGCACCTTCTTCCAGCTGCTGCGGGAGTTGTATCTGAGCGGCATTCGCTTTGCCAAGGAGAACCCGCGCCTGTTGGCTATTGGCATGCAGCTCCTCAACAACCCAGAACTTTACTACGAAGTAATTGGTGAGCACAGAGACACCACCAATGAATTTTATGAGAAGCTGCTGGAGAAGGCTATGGCCGATCAGGAACTGGATCCTAAGATCGATACTAAAGTAGCGTCCCGGCTCTTGGCTGGTCTAAGCTACTCCATGGTTGACCTCATCTATGAAGATGGGAAGCTAGACTTCGATGATATGGTCTTTGTTGATAAACTGCTGTACATCGTTGAGAACGGGATGAAAAGAAAACCGTAAGGTCAAAACCGCGCCAGAGCGGTATCAAAGGAAAGGCTGCCTGTCCCAAGGACTAATCGGCCTTTACATATGGGTCCGGGAGCGAACCAATACTGATTGCAGGGGAGGTTATCTTAGTGGCATTGCTGGAACTTAGGGGCGTCACCAAGATCTACCAACAGGGGAAAATAGAGGTGCCGGCCCTCAGGGGCATTGACCTTACCGTGGAGGCAGGGGAGTTTACTACCATCTTTGGGCCATCGGGTTCGGGAAAAACCACCCTGCTCAATTTGATTGGCTGCCTAGATAAGCCTACCGCCGGCACCTTGGTGTTCGACGGCAGAGAACTCAGCGAGTTAGACAGAAAGGGGCTAGCCAAAATCCGGCGGGAAAACATAGGCTTTATCTTTCAAAGCTACAATCTCATTCCGGTTCTCACTGCCTATGAAAATGTGGAGTTTGCCATTAGACTCCTGAACAAGTACGACAAGCGAGAGCTGAGGGACCGGGTGATGGGGGTTTTGGCTGCCGTTGGTCTAGGGGGATTGGAAAACCGGAAGCCCAATGAACTATCTGGCGGTCAGAAGCAGCGGGTTGCCATTGCTCGAGCCCTGGTCAAAGAACCCAAACTGGTGCTTGCCGATGAGCCTACCGCTAACTTAGATTCCAAGACCAGTGAAGAAGTCCTGGAGATCATGGTCAAGATGAACAGAGAACTGGGTACGACCTTTATTTTTTCAACCCACGATCCCAGGGTAATGGAGTATGCCGCTCGGCGGGTAGAGATCAGAGACGGACTCATTTCACTGGACCGAAGGAGGGAAGAAGCAGGTGTTTCTCACTAAGTTGGCTTTCAAGAATCTGGTCCGGCACCGCACCCGGACCCTGGCAGTAGGACTGATCATCGCTTTTGCCGTTTTCTTCTACATCATCTTTGATTCACTTATGGCCGGCATGAATGAGATGTCCTATGAGGCGCTGATCGACTATGAGACAGGGCATCTTCAAATAGTCAGCAAAGCCTATCGAGAGGAAGAGGAGAAGCTGCCTTTAGATAACTTGATTTCCCTCGACCTTCTCAGAGGTGTAAATCTAGAGAAGTTGGAGGGCTACCGAGGAAGCTCAGTGGAGCTTTCCTTTCAAGCGAGGCTAAATAATGGCATTAATGAACTGCCGGTGGTGGGGCGGGGTGTAGTACCGGAGGAACTACTTAAAGTCTTCTCCCTCAGGGATAAGTTCGTCGAAGGTGAGATGTTTGCCCTAGGGGAACACCGGGTTGTGATGGGCAAGAGACTTGCCGATTTGCTCCAAGTGGGGATAGGTGATTTCGTCATCTTGCTTGTTCGAGATAAGAATAACACCTTTAACACCATCGAAGCGGAAATCTCCGGCCTTGTTCATACCATCAATCCCAGTATCAACAACTTATTGGTCTACGTTCCCTTGGATATTGCACAGGAAGCACTGGCGGTGGGGGATGGAGTGAGCAAGGTTGTAGTCAGACTGGAGCGGAAAGAGCTGGCGCCGGAGGCTCAAGGCCAGCTGGAAAGCGAGCTTAGAGGCTTAGCCGGGGATCTTGCAGTATACAAATGGAGCGACGTGGATGCCCTTTCCTTCAATGAATACGCAGCCACTGAAAACCAAGTCATTCTCGGCATTATCCTGGTGGTTGCCGCCATTGCCATCACCAATACAGTTATTTTGGCTGCCCTAGAGAGAATGCGAGAGATCGGGACCATGAAGGCCATGGGCCTGGATGTCTGGGAGATTGTCTATCTTTTCGTGATGGAATCAACGGGCATTGGGATTTTAGGCGGTCTCATGGGATTGGTAATGGGAGCCGTTGGCGTATGGTTCCTGGTTCGCTTCGGGCTGGACTTTACTGCCATGACCCAGATGGATATGACATCCTTCGGGGTGCCGGTGATCGGGAGGTTTTACGGTCAGTGGAATCCCAGTGCCTTTATTACCGTATTTGCCTTTGGAGTTGGTGTTTCACTCCTATCCAGCATACTGCCTGGTTATTGGGCTGCAGCTAAAGATCCTATCCAGGCTATTCAGCACCGCTAGGGGGGTAAACCATGGAGTTCATTTTCCGATTGGCTATCAAGAACCTGACCCGTCATCGTTTGCGAACCATTGTATCCATTGCTGCCATTGCCGTCTGCGTCATGGTGGTCGTATTCGCGAGGGGTTTAGTTGAAGGGATGATTAATTCTGCTATCAGGGACCATATTTACTATAACAGCGGGCATATCAAGGTGGTTGACCATCAGTACCATGAACAGGAACGACTCCTGCCTCTCAATCATCCGGTAGATGGCTGGGCGGGAAACAGCCTAGATGAAATGATCGCAGATCTAGAGGGGATAGACCGGGTGGATATGGTCATTCCCCGCCTAAAATTTGGGGCTATGGTCAGCACTGAAACCGAACTGGTGACCATGACAGGCTGGGGAGTAGACCGTGACAAGGAGTTGAGGTTTACCAATATCGAAGATCATCTGGTGGAAGGCAGACTGCCTTCACCGGGGACTCTCGAAGTGGTGATGGGTACCAAGCTCCTTGAAAAGATCGGCCGGCGGGTAGGCGACAAGGTGACCATTGTCTTTAACACTGCCTTCGGGTCCTTAAATGGAGTCACCTTTACTGTTGTGGGCAGGCTCCAAACCGGCCTGCAGCTTCTAAATGAGTACGTATTTTTCCTGCCATTGGACGAAGCGCAGCGGCTTCTTTATATGGAAGGCCAGGTTACCGAGCTTTTGGTGGCTGCCAAGGATCTAGGCAGTGTCCCTCAGGTGCTTTCTAGGATTAAGACCCTGCTTGCAGACAAAGGAGAGGGGCAGCGCTATACGGCATTGAGTTATCGGGAGACCAGCGACCTCGTAGCGTGGGCAGATATAGGGAAAACTGTGTATAATGCAATTTACGTCTTCCTGATCCTGCTGGCCTGTATTGTGGTCGTCAACACCATGCTCATGATCGTTCAGGAGAGAACCAAGGAAATCGGCACCATGTCGGCCTTAGGCCTGGAACAGAAGGGTATAGTGCAGCTTTTTCTGTTGGAAGGCGGGATCATGGGGATTGTCGGCAGTCTGATGGGTGCCCTTTTGGGGGGAGGGTTGAACGAGTACCTGGCCCGTGTGGGGCTTGACTTCACTGCGGACTTGGAGGGGGTTAGCGCCGAGGTTCTCATTGATACTATCATCTATCCTGAGTCTTCCTGGAGCAATACGTTATTTGCCTTTTTCCTCGGTGTAGTGATCGTTACTCTATCTTGCTTGATACCCGCCCGCAGGGCTGCTAACCTTGAACCGACAGTAGCCATGCGGGATGCTTAAATCGGCAGAAAGGAGAATCATCATGGGTGCATTCATGGATAGAAAAATGCTGAGGAGTCTGATTGGACTTATGGGGTGTCTGTGTTTGGCACTTTTCATTTTTCCGTTAGGTGCTTCTGCCATGACTGCAGATGAGATCATTCGGCGGAGAGACCGCAATGAATATGTACAGACAGCCATCGTAGAAGCAGAGATGATTATCATCAACAATAATCGTAGAATCACCAAGACCATGACATCCTATGCCGATCGGGAAAATGCCTTGACCATCTTTACTAACCCCCGGGATCGGGGAACCAAGTTCCTCAAGCGGGGGGATGAGCTCTGGATGTTCTTTCCCGATGCTGAGGATTTGGTAAAGATCTCCGGCCACATGCTGAATCAAGGAATGATGGGGAGTGACTTTTCTTACCAGGACATTATGGAGTCCGATCAGCTGACGGATTTGTATCAGTTTGAGCTTATTGGCGAAGAAGAGATTGACGGCAGGTTGTGCTACGTACTGGAGGGTACCGCAATCCCGGGAGAAGAGGTCTCGTATCACCGTCGGAAATCCTGGATCGACAAGGAGCGCTTTGTTGGTCTGAAAGAGGAGCTCTATGCCCGGAGCGGTCGCTTGCTCAAGGTACTGACTACTACAAAAGTAGAGCTGTTTGAAGACCGCTGGTATCCGGTGGAGGCCGTTATGGAAGACAAATTGCGCAGGAATACCAGAACAGAATTCATCGTGAAGTCCATCGAGTTTAACCCGGTCATTCCACCTGAGACTTTTACCTTGGAAAACTTGAGATAAGAAGGTGCAAAGATGCGAAAGCTGGATAAGCGTATATGGAGATTGGCTATTGCCGCAGCCATACTCCTCGCCTTGGCTTTCCCCAGTGGGGCTTTGGCAGTAGGGCTAGGCGGTGAAATCCAGGTGATCTGGCAGGGAGCTTTGCTGGATGATGGAAAGCTTGACGGTGAGTTAACCGAGAGCCTCGACCTTGAGCTATTCTTGCCTCCCTTGGGAAGCGGGGAGGTGCGCTATGAATTTGTCGTGACAAAGCCCATCCAGAGCCTTATGGCCGGTGAGAAGGCTGAGTACTTTACCAAGAAGCTTTATTTCAAGAACCGCTTTGATAGCTTTCAGCTGACTATAGGGCGACAGCCAATTTCCTGGTCCTTCGGCTCTCTCCTTAACCCGGTGGACTATACCCTGGGGGCGGTGGCCTTAGATCAAGAGAGCTACAGCAAGTATACAGACGCAGTGCTGATCTATGTGCCTCTTAATTGGAATTCGGGAATTGATATAGTTGGGTCCTTTCCCGCAGGGTTCGCAGTTGATCCGGACAAGGTAAAGTGGGGAGTCCGGGGAAGACTGGGAATACAGGGCTATGACTTGACGGCAAATTACGTCCATGAGGCCAGGGCAAGCTCTCCGGGGGATGTTCTAGGATCCTTAATTGGCAGCATCTTTCCCGGTCAGCGGGTCGGTATGACTGTGAAGGGCGATTTGGGAAGTTGCGGGGTCTATGGCGCACTCGGCCGCTATTTTGATAAAGATATGGAAAGCAGTATGGGCTACTTGATTGGCGCAGACTATAGCTACAACTTGGACTATTGGACAAAGGTTACAATGCAGCTTGAGTATCTAAGGTTAGAGCTTAATAGTCTCACCCCGGACCAACGATCAGAACTACTCAAGCTGAAAGGTTCAGATCGCACCCTTGACCTTCTAGTGGGTAATGCCAGCTACCCAATCGATGATTTTTCCAGTCTGTCCTTGATGACCGTGGTCAATTTAGATGACCAGAGTCTAGTTTTCAGCCCCATTTACCGAAATACACTGCCGGGGGACCTTGAGTTGACCTTGGGAGCCTCTATTTTCGTAGGAAAAGAAGATGCTCTCTTTGCTCCGGGGCCGCTGATACCCAGGGCGGCTCTTACCGCCGGCCTCAGCTATGTCTTTTGAAGGGCCTAGCTGTGCTTTCTGAAGAGGGTAATCGAACACCGAAGTTAACAAAGCTTGCGCTGAGATTAGGTACCGAAATTAGATCCTAAGGGTACTGCAATCCTGTGATTTCTCTCCAAGCAATACTTTAGTGCCTCAAGGGAGTCTTTAATTCGTGGTCGGTAGGTCCGCGAGTTGAGACTCCCTTGTCCTTCTAGCAAGAATGCTCCTTACCACTGCTGCCATGGGCTGCTGAAACAAGATGCTCAAGATCACAGGCACGGCGACAAAGGGTGAAAAGTAAGCCAGGGCTATAGCGATACCCGCAGAGTTGTTCCGCATTGCACTGGTGTACAAGATGGAGACCTGGATATCCGGTCGATTGGGAAACACCAAGCGGGAGGTGCAGTACCCTACTATATAGCAAGTAAACATGTGGATGATGATGGCCAGGATAACTCCGATCAGGACTTTACCCATCTGTTCGAGGTAGGGGAC
>JAAZHE010000128.1 GCA_012510855.1 Bacillota bacterium
CACTAAGGATGTGCGGTTCTCAACCTGGTGGGCAAGGTCATCTTCGCCGCGGTCCCTCAGAATCGCGCAAAGCTCCACTTCGTTTAGACCGAGACTGTCGACGGTGGGTAAAATGTGATCCACGATGCCCTTACGGATCGCGGCGCTGGCAATGGAGGCAAATTCATAGTGGAAGCGCAAGTCCGAATGGTTCTTTTTCGTCTCCCGGAGGAACCGGGCTACCGGCCTGAGATAGTCCAGCCATGTGGTGCCATCGGGATAGGTCTCCGAAAGAATGTGGAAACCGGACACGACGAAATGGCTGAAGTTGGGGAGAAGCTTGGGCAGACACCTTTGGAAATTGGCCTCAATCTGCAGCTTGTTGTTTATGGGATTCCATGCAGCGATGAACCGATTGGCCCGGGGGCTTTCCAACTGCTGATCGCCAATTCTCAGCTTGAGTCCCTGGGGATACTCGAAAATCCAGTGGATGGCGTAGATTCCTTCTCCCCTCCAGGCCTTGTGGGGATGCTCCAGTTCTCCGTCTTGATTGATCACAAAGAGGTTCTTACTGTCCACAAAGAGTTCGGCCTGTTCCTTAGTCAAGGGGTTGGCGTAAACTAGAATCCGAGGAAGAGGGAGGGGTGCCAGGAAATTGGCCATATTGCCAGAGGTTCCTCCCATGCGGATTTGGTCATAGCCTAGATTATCCATAACCCACTGATAGACAGCCTCTTCCCTGATCATCAGCTGCAGAGCTTTGCCCCTCTGCAGGGAACTGGCTAAGCCAACGAGAAGATCGGCTGGTGTGCGGATTTCGGTAGGGAGTGTTCCTAGGCGGCGGCTGACTTCCTCCTCCAAGGCGGGATCTTGGCTGAGGATCTTCTCTATTTCTTCAGGAACAACTCGCTTCAAGCCGTCGATGGTGGAATGAATGCCGAGGATTACGCCGGGTATTGATTCTAAAGCCGGAAAGCTCTTATCCAATGCTGCTTCGTAAAGTCTGTGCCAGTTGGTTTGGATGGACACGGAACTTTCACTCCCTCATAGATGAAGATATTCCATTCGATAACACTTTCCACATTGGAGTACAATTCCCTTTCAGCGGGAGGTGGGACGATTGTTAGAAGAGTACTTGACTGTCGGCGGTATCGGCCAAGATATGGTGGTTATCAAGCGTTCCAAATTCATTGGAGCTGCGGCGCCGGCTGCGGAGGAAGCTGAGGCCCTAGCTTTTATCGAGAAAGTGAGAGAAGAACACAGACAAGCCACCCATAATGTGTATGCATATCAAGTAGGGGAGAATAACCAGCTGCAGCGGTTTAGCGATGATGGAGAGCCCAGCGGCACCGCGGGAATGCCGGTGTTGGAAGTCATCAAGCAGATGGACCTCAGGAACGTAGTAGTGGTGGTCACTCGCTATTTTGGCGGAACGCTTCTGGGAGCGGGGGGGCTAGTACGGGCATATACTGAAGGGGCAAAGATCGGCATCCTGGCAGCTGGGATTGTCAAGATGATGCTGCACACCCGCTTCGAGATTAGTGTGGATTACACCTTTGCCGGCAAGCTCCAGAATGTTGTCATTCAGTCCCCCTGGCGGCTAGATGATATCGAATATGGAGCTAAGGTATGTTTTAAGGTACTGGCTCCTCCCGGCGAGGAAACGAGGGTAAGGGAGGTATTTACCGAAGTTACCGGTGGCCAGGCTGTCATTCAGGAGCTGGGGAGGGAGTATGTGGCAATTCCGGTGGAAAAAGGCTAGAGGTACGTCTTGTAGGGGTTTGCTGGGGTTTGCAGCTGCTTAGGAGTCTAGCGGTGAGGCATCAACTTCGAGAATTTGCCAGGTTGCTTTCGGGCAGGATTGGGCCTTCCGGTAAAGAAGCTGTAAGGTAAACCCTAGCGGAAAGGACATACCTGTGCGGAAACCAATGGGCTTGGCGTTACTGGCAGTCTTACTTACCATCGGAATTGTAACCATAGTCAGTCCCTGGGGGCTGGCGGTGCCTACTCTGACCTTGTCTACCGGAAGGGGCAAAGTGCAACCGGTAAGGCCTGGGGATCCCTTTGTGGAAGAGCCGAGAAGTCCAAGCCCTACAAGGCAAGGTCAAGGGAGAGGTTCGAGCATTAGGGTTATGAGCTATAATATTCACCACGGCACCGGGATATCTGGTGAGCTTGACCTGGAGAAGGTGGCAGAGGTCATCCGAGAAGCCGATGCTGATATAATCGGGCTTCAGGAAGTTGATCGGAATTTCAGCCACCGCTCAGCTTACCAGGATCAGGCAAAACTCTTGGCAGCCTATGTCGGCATGGATTACGTTTACGGAGAGTCTATTACCGTTCGCCATCTGTTTCCGGGGATGGGTACCGGCTATTACGGTAATATGATCTTGAGCCGCTATCCTATTATCGAGTCCGACATCTTGCGGCTTCCGACATCGTGGGGTACTGAGCCCCGGACAGCCCTTAGGGCGGTGATTGCAACTCCCTATGGGAAGCTCCAAGTCTGGTCTACCCACCTGGGTCTATCCCATAAAGACAGGCAGCAGCAGGTGGAGGTCCTGCTGGAGGCAGTGGAAAGGAGCAGGATTCCCTCCATTGTGCTGGGGGATTTTAATGCGCTGCCGGGTTCGCCGGAGATCCAGACCATGGCTGGACGGCTGCAGGATGTGGGGCAAGTCGCTGGGGACAGCAGGGGAACCTTTTACATCGATTCTGCTCAAGAGCTTCCCCGGATCGACTACATCTGGCTGGATAGCTGTTTGCGGCCGGTGAATTACGATGTCATCGATTCGACTGCTTCAGATCATCTAGCTGTTACAGCGGATATCGTGGTATTATCAAAAGGTAGTCAGTCAATAACCGGTAATCCACGAGGGGAGTCGAATCAATGAAGGATTATTACATCAACGGCAAGCCGGCCGCTGGGATTATTGACCTCAGGAGTGATACAGTCACTCAGCCTACCAAGAAAATGCGGGAGGCCATGGCCAATGCCCCGGTGGGTGACGATGTATACCAGGAGGATCCCACTGTACAGCGTCTGGAGGAAATGGCAGCCGCCAAAGTCGGCAAAGAGAGTGCTTTGTTTGTCGTATCCGGGACCCAGGGGAATGCCATCGCTTATCTTACGCACACACAGCCGGGAGATGAAGTGATCCTGGGGCTCAACAGCCACATATACGGCTATGAAGTGGGAGGCATGGCTAGACTCGGAGGGCTCATGGCCCGGACCGTTGATGACAGCAATGGGACCATCCGGCCTGAGCAGGTGATAGCGGCCCTGCGAGGACCCGACCTTCACTTCGCACCGGCTACTTTAGTCTGCATCGAAAATACCCACAACATGTCGGGAGGGCGGGTTATGGAGCCTAGTGACATAAAGGCTCTAGCAGATACCGTCCACCAGCGGGGTCTGAAGCTTCATATGGACGGTGCTCGGGTTTTCAACGCCGCAGTGGCCCTGGGTGTGCCTGTTACGGAACTCACAGAGCCGGTAGATTCGGTTATGTTCTGTCTCTCTAAAGGGCTTAGTGCTCCTATAGGTTCTATCCTGGCAGGGAGCAAGGAGTTTATAGAACGGGCCCGGAAGTTCCGCAAGCTCCTTGGCGGCGGTATGAGGCAGATTGGGGTAATCGCCGCGGCGGGGATTGTTGCTCTTGAAGAGATGGTTGACCGTTTGGCGGAGGATCATCGGAGAGCTCAGCGCTTGGCGGAGGGCCTGAATGAGGTGCCCGGTGTGAAAGTGGCCGACACCAATTACCGGACCAATATACTTCTTGTGGATGTAGAAGGGACAGGCCTTAGCGCACCGGAGTTTTCTAGAAGATTGAGAGAGGTCGGGATCTGGATTAACCCCAAGAGTGCAACTACCTTGCGGATAGTGTTGCATAGACATATAGAAGATAGTGATGTTAAGCAGGTGATTGACGTCTTTCATAAAATCGCGGTACATAGGTAGCGGAGACTTGCTGTGGGCTGCTGTGCATGCGTTCCCGTGGTTACCTACAAGAACCAGCGAAACGTTCTAGAGTACTACCCGGAGGGTATGGGTAGATAAACCTTCGGGGTAGTTCAGCTGAAGCAGTCTTATTGGGGACATAGATATAACACCTTTATAGTGCCATGTAGGTAGGGGACGGGACAGTGCCGTCCCCTAGCGTTTTGTTGGATACCTTTGGTTGGTACTGCAAATAACGAAGACTCAGAGGCAGGTATAGCAAGAAGAAATAAACAGGGGTGGTTTTCTTGGCCACGCAGGGCGATAAATGGAAGGGTTTTCACATGATCCTCAAAACCCAGGAAGATGTGGGTTATCTTACACGAGCCATCAATGAGTACTTGGCTGAATTAGGTATCAATGTCTTGGTCCTCGAGGTCAACACAAACTTCCAGTTCCAGTCCCATCCTGAACTCTCTGAGGGAACAGTAACACACCGAGATGCCAGAGAGCTGTCCCAGTTGTGTAAAGAGAAAGGGATTCGCCTGATTCCGCTGTTCAATTGCTTAGGCCATCAAGGATGGGGAGGCAAACCGAACAGCATTCTGCGGGTGTACTCCGAGTTCGATGAAACGCCATCTATTCCGGTGGAGGCAAAATGGCCCGACATCTATTGCAGGAGTTGGTGTCCCCTTCATCCTGGGATCAACCCGATAGTCTTTGACTTAATCGATGAGCTCATCGAGGCCTTTGCAGCCGATATGTTCCATGTTGGCATGGATGAAGTGTTTGAAATGGCCAGCGATGAATGTCCCAGATGTAGGGGGAAAAATAGAGCAGACTTGTTCGCAAAGGCTGTCAATGATTATTATGAACATCTATCTGCAAAGAACGTTCAAATGCTGATGTGGGCCGATAGACTCATAGACGGAAAAGGATTGGGATACAGCATCTGGGAGGGTGACCACCTTGGAACTTGGCCAGCAGTGGACAAGATCCCCACTGATATTATCCTGTGTGATTGGCACTATGGGAAGCAAGCTCACTACCTTTCCGTGTACTACTTTCTCAATAGAGGGTTTCCCGTATGGCCAGCTACGTGGAATCAAGTTGACGCTGCCTTAGCATTCAAATGCTACTCTGAGCGAGCAGCAAAGGAGCTTGATGCTGACGACCGCATGCTGGGTATGTTGGTTACCGGCTGGGGTGTGACAGGTGAAACGCTGCTGAAAGGGTTGTCTGGGATAATAGATGATAATGGTGGTGATTATGAGGCGGCCAAGAGGTCAGCTGAAGTAGTGGACACACTGAGAGCGGTTATGAGAAGCTACCCCACTGGGGAATAACATGTGTGGTTAGGAAGGTGGGCCCCGAGCATCATTCAAGGATGCTTCGCATGGTTAAGCCATCCTCGGTGGCCGGGGTCCGAAATACTGATAGAACTGCACTTGGATATTGCCGTTGTATAACTTGCGCCTTTTGGTGGCTTGCCTTCCAAACAGCTTCTCAAACTGCGGATGGGAAGTGAGGATATAGAATGACCAGGTATCGAGCTGCTGGAAAACCTGACCCATCTCCCTGTAAAGCTTTGCAACCTCTTTTCTTTCACCAATTCTCTCGCCATAAGGCGGATTGCAGATGATCTTTCCATACTTGCGCTGTGAGCTCAGTTCTGACAAAGGTCTAGCTTGGAAGTGGATGTATTTGCCTACACCGGCTGCTTCAGCATTTCTTCTTGCTACCCTTAGTACCTGCGGGTCGATGTCAGTTCCTATGATATACAGGCGTCGGTCCAACTGGGCGAGCTTATCGGCTTCTTCTCTTTCCGCTCGCCAAAGCTCCTTGGGGATACTAGGCCAGTCCTCGCTGACAAAGGAGCGGTTAATTCCCGGGGCAATATTTAGACCCAAGAGGGCGGCTTCGATGGGAATAGTACCTGATCCGCAGAAGGGGTCAATCAAAGGTGTATTATGATCCCAGCGGGAGAGAATAAGCATCGCTGCCGCTAGTGTTTCTTTGAGGGGTGCCTCGCTGATTAAGGTCCGGTAGCCCCGTTTATGTAGTCCAGGTCCCGTGGTGTCGATGGATAAAGTTGCGATGTCCTTCAGGAGGGCCACTTCGATCTTGTACAACGGTCCGTCCTCTGGGAACCACTCCTTGTGATACCGCTCCTTGAGGCTTTCCACAATCGCCTTCTTTACAATTGCCTGGCAGTCGGAAACGCTGTAGAGGGTGGACTTGACAGACTTACCCTCTACAGGGAACCGGGCGTCGGCCGGCAGCCAATCACCCCAAGGCAGAGCCCGGGTCTGGTCAAAGAGCTCATAGAAGGTTGTGGCTTTGAATTCTCCCAGCTTTAACTTGACTCTGTCTGCAGTTCGCAGCCAAAGGTTAGTCTTGCAAATGGCTTGCAGGTTCCCGGTAAAGCAGACCTTGCCGTTTTCTACCGTCAAATCGCTGTATCCCAAGTCCCGAAGTTCCTGGGCAACCACTGATTCTAAGCCAAAGGTTGCCGTAGCTATTAGCTTAATTTTTTCCATAGTCTCGCCTCTCATTTGCTATGGGAAATGTCCTTGATCAGTTTAACACAAATCACTGATTTTGCTCAGGGATAGTGGAAATCCTTTCCCTCAAGGGAAAGGATGGCATATTAGGCAAGGTAGCTGCAGGAACTACTCAGCCGGCGGCCGAAAATGTCCGAAGGGCTTGTACCTCGGCGGGAGGGCATAGTCTTCGTTGGTTTAGTCTATCTAATATCTTCTTATGCAGTTGGTTAACAAAAGCATCTTTGGGGAGGAAACCACATGAGTGACGTTCTGCAGCAGATTAAGGGCGGGCTGATTGTATCCTGTCAAGCGTTGGATGATGAGCCGCTTCACGGACCGATTTTGATGGGGGCAATGGCCTTTGCCGCTAAAGAAGGGGGAGCTATTGGTATTCGGGCCAATGGCGCCAGGGATATTGTAGTCATTAAAGCAATGACAGGTCTGCCTGTCATCGGTATAGACAAGCAGGATGGACCAGATGGCCAGTTGCGGATTACTCCTACCTTCGAGTCTGCTAGGAAACTAGTTGAGGCAGGGGCGGACATCGTTGCCTTTTGCGCCCGCTCTACCCATCCGAGGGAAATGACTACGAAAGAGTTTGTGGCTCTAGTAAAGGGAAAGCTCAACTGCCTCTTGATGGCAGATGTTGCAACCATTGAAGATGCCGTCAATGCAGAAAAAGCCGGAGTTGACTTGGTGGCACCGACCTTTGGGTTTGTAGAAAGGAACGGCATAGCCGAGATGAACTGGGATCTGCTGAAGGCCATGACGAGGGAGCTGAAGGTCCCAGTAATTGCTGAAGGCGGTATTTGGGATCCAAAGGACGCTTATCGAGCTTTGGAATTAGGAGCTCATGCTGTAGTGGTGGGGTCGGCCATTACCCGTCCGCAGTTGATTACCAAGCGTTTTGTTATGGCGATGAGGTCAGCCCAGAAGTCGTTTTAGTACCTCTTGCCTCGATATAAAAAAATGCGATGTTTGTTTGGTTTTCAGCAGACTTTCTTTTCAGCAAACTGGCATTTATGCTCGCCTACCTTTAGTTGATACCCTCCCGCTTTTACTCACATCCCGTAGCAGTCGGGTTTAGGCTGACTTATTACCATACAACATCTTCAAACATTGATAAGAAGGAAAATGGACAGAAGGCTCGAAAGGTTAGTAATAATAACTTATCCCAGGTGTTGGCAAGCCGAAAAAGGCTAAGTTACATCTTCCTCCACGAATCTTGAGAATGCTAATTACACTCATGCTGTTAGTGTGGTGAGTACGATGAGATATTACGCTCACTCCAAGGAGCATGCCAGGGAGGAAGAGTGGCAGCTGCTCTGCGATCATCTCAAGAATACCGCAACACTGGCGAATCAGTTTGCCGAGAAGTTCCGCGCTGGCCCCTTCGGTTATGCCCTGGGGCTTCTTCATGATCTTGGCAAATACTCTGAAGAATTCCAGAGGCGCCTCAGGGGCTGCATGATCAGGGTTGATCATTCAACAGCTGGAGCTCAAAAGGCTGTAGACCTGTTCGGAAGAGCCGTTGGCCGGCTACTGGCCTATCCTGTTGCGGGCCATCACGCAGGTTTGCCCGATTACGGGAGTCTAGCAGATCCCGACTCGCTTTCGAAGCGGTTGACAAAGGTAGTTCCACCCTTGGACGGCAGTGAAGAAATCCTAGAAGCGATTCCATCGAATTTGTCACTCCCAATACGGCCCAACGCAAGCAATCCCGGTTTCAGCTTACAGCTTTTCATACGTTTCTTATATTCCTGCCTTGTTGATGCTGACTTCTTAGATACAGAAAGCTTTCTAAATGCCGACCAAGCCCGTATTCGCGAAAGAGAGTATAGAAACCTACCTGAGCTTCTGGCTGCCCTCAACCTGCATTTAGAAGCTATAGCCCAACAGGCATTACCCACACCGGTAAATCGCCTTCGGGGGCAGATTCTGGATGCATGTAGGCAAAAAGCACAAGAACTACCAGGCTTTTTCACCCTAACTGTTCCAACTGGTGGGGGAAAGACCCTCTCATCATTGGCTTTTGCTCTAGAGCATGCAGTCTTACACAACATGGACAGGGTAATTTACGTAATCCCGTTTACCAGTATCATTGAGCAGAACGCCGACGTCTTCAGACGAGCAGTGGGAGAAGATTGTGTTCTAGAGCATCACAGTAACTACCACTTCTCAATGGTTAGTGAGGAAGAGGCAGAGGAAGACCGGTTCTATCGGCTGCTGCTGTCTACGGAGAACTGGGATGCCCCCATTGTAGTGACTACAAATGTGCAGTTCTTTGAATCACTCTTCAGCTCCAGCAGTTCCCGGTGCAGAAAGCTTCATAATATCGCGAACAGTGTTGTCATTCTAGATGAAGCACAAATGCTTCCTACTCCGTATTTACGCCCTTGCATGCTGAGTTTGGTAGAATTGGTTAGGAACTACCATGTGAGCGTGGTTCTGTGCACCGCAACTCAGCCGGCCTTGAATGGTCTAGTTCCGGACGAAATGTTGGTTAAGGAGATGATGCCTGATCCTGTCCATTTGTATGAGGCACTGCGGCGAGTCGAAATACAGAGTATTGGTACAGTCTCCGATGAGGAACTGGCACGGGAGATACTGCAACACAACCAAGTGCTTTGTATCGTGAATACTCGCACCCATGCGCAGAAGCTATATCAGCTGATCAAGACAGCTCCTGGGGCGTTTCACCTTAGTGCGAGGATGTACCCTGCCCACCGATCTGCAAAGCTGGATAAAATCAGAGCCGCTTTAAACCAGGGAAGACAATGCAGAGTTATTTCTACGCAGCTTATCGAAGCTGGAGTTGATGTGGATTTCCCCGTAGTATATAGGTCTATTTCCGGCATAGATTCAGTTGCCCAAGCTGCTGGTCGCTGTAATCGGGAAGGGAAACTGGCTAAGGGGCATGTGTACGTGTTTAAGCCAGAAAAGCATGGGCTTCCTCGGGGTTGGTTCAACCGTACCGCCGCAATTGCAGAGATGGTAATGCGGGATCAGGAGGATCCTCTGTCACTTGAAGCTGTCAATCAATACTTTACATTACTATTTGATGTAGAGGGGGAGCGGCTAGATAAGAAAGGTATCGTTAACGCCTTTGAAGACGGTGCCAAACAGCTGGCGTTCCCGTTTTCAACTATCGCTAATGAGTTTCAGCTGATCGAAAATGATATGGTTTCCATCATCATACCTGGAGATGAGGAATGCAAGACTTTGCTGGAGGAAGCTAGGTGGCGGGGGCCATCAAGACAGTTGTCGAGGCGCCTGCAGAGGTACACAATTTCTATCTACAGGGCAGAGTATGCTGAACTAATTCAGAGTAGGGCTCTGGAATCAATCGCGGAGCAGTATCTAGTGTTAAGGGAGCCCAGCTTTTACAATGACGAGATTGGGTTTACGATTCCCCAGTTTTCTCTTGATGCGGATCTCATTTTCTAGGAAGGGTGAAGCTATGGCCTATGGAGTTAAGTTAAGAGTGTGGGGAGACTATGCCTGCTTCTCACGTCCTGAGATGAAAACAGAACGGGTAAGCTATGATGTTATAACCCCGTCTGCGGCTCGGGGAATCCTTGACGCTATTCACTGGAAGCCAGCTATACGTTGGGTAGTGGACAGAATAAAGGTTCTCAATGAAATCAGATTTGATAACATCAGGCGCAACGAAGTGGGTGGCAAGATTCCAGCATCAAATGTTAAAAGGGCCATGAAGGGTCAGCTTGTGCAGCTAGCTCAGTATGCTACAGAGGACCGCCAACAGCGAGGAAGTTTACTTCTGCGGGATGTTGCTTACATTATTGAGGCTCATTTCGAGCTGACGGAACAAGCTCAAGGAGAGGATACGCCCGAGAAGCACTATAACATGTTCGTACGCCGAGCTCGGACCGGTCAGTGCTTTCATCGGCCGTATTTAGGATGCAGAGAGTTCCCAGCACACTTTGAGCTCATTGAAGCAGATTTGTTGACGATACCTTCCTTCTATGACGGTCAGGAGATAGACTTAGGCTGGATGTTGCTGGATATCGACTTTGAAGCAGACATGACTCCCCGCTTTTTTAGGGCAGTGATGAAAAATGGAGTGATTGAGGTCCCTCGTATGGAAAGGGGGAAAGTCACGTATGCTTAAGGCTCTGTACGATTGCTATGAACTACTTGCCTCTAACCCCAACTGCGACATTCCAACCATGGGATACAGTGTGGCCAAAGTCTATTTTGCTTTTAACCTGTCGGAAAATGGTGATTTGTTAGATGTAATTCCGTTAGGAGAACAGAAGGGCAAGAGAATCATTCCCATGGAGATAAAGGTACCAGAACAGGAGAAGCGAACATCCGGGATACGACCAAATTTCCTGTGTGATGGGAGTTCATATTTCATAGGCGCAGATAAGAAGAACAACCCGTCTAGAGCTCGTCAGTCCTTTGAAGCTAGTAGAGAACTCCACCTTTCAATTCTGGAAAAGGTAGATGACCCAGGGGCACGGGCAGTATGTATGTTTTTCGAGAACTGGTCACCGGAGAACAACTCCGAACATCCCGTGCTAAAGGATGCACTTGATGATGTTCTCGATGGCGGAAACATCGTGTTTAGGCTAAACGGCGAGCCAGGATACATACATGAGCGACCTAAGGTCCGGGCTGCTTGGCTCGAGTACAAGCGGCGCACGCGTTCTGACATTGTTGGTCAGTGCCTTGTTACTGGCGAAATCGGTCCTATCGCTCGATTGCATCCCAATATTAAGGGGGTGAGGGGTGCACAATCGAGTGGTGCCTCATTAGTCTCCTTCAATTTGAATGCGTTTACCTCCTACGGGAAGGAACAGGGGTTTAATGCCCCTGTGAGTGAGGAGGTCGCCTTTGGATATACGACGGCGCTGAACTACCTGTTGGCGAGTAGGCAATACAGTGTTCAACTTGAACCTAGTACAACAGCGGTCTTTTGGTCAGAACGCGGTGCCGATAGTCTCGAACACAACCTTTTGGCGCAGCTATTGTTTGCAACAAATGGCGAAGATTCGGATACTGCAGCTAATGATAGGCAAATTGATTTACAGACAACAAAGTTGATTCAAGACATTTTGATAAGGGTCCGTGCCGGTGTGCCCCAGGATTTCGAGAAGTTAAACCTGGATCTTGACTCTCGTTTCTACATCCTGGGTTTGTCTCCAAATGCCAGCAGATTGGCAGTACGTTTCAGGCATGTCGACTCATTCGGGGCATCGCTAAGAAGGGTTCTCCAACACCATGAGGACATGGAAATTGAGCGGCCCCGGGGCGTTCCGGAGATTGCAATTCTTTCTGTCAATAGGATTTTACGGGAAACCGCTCCTCCAAGCGACCGCGAACGAACACCTCCTCCGGTACTAACAGGAGGGCTCATGCGGGCGATATTGCAAGGACCGCCATATCCTCAGAGTCTGTATTCAGCTATCATATCGCGCATTAGGGCCGACAGGAGGATCAACTTCGTCCGTGCGGCAACGATTAAAGCGTGCCTGCTTCGCAGGCAGCGTTTTACAACTTTGCCTGATGAAAATCAGAGGGAAGGGGTGAGAATTACCGTGAGCCTGAACAAAGAATCCACAGACATAGCATACTTATTAGGTCGTTTGTTTGCTGTCCTTGAGAAAGCTCAACAAGAAGCTAGTCCAAACCTAAACACTACCATCCGAGATCGATTTTTTGGATCAGCATCCGCCACTCCAAGTGCAGTCTTTCCTCAACTGTTGCGCCTAGCGCAGCACCACATTGCCAAGGCAGAATACGGTGCCAGTTTGGACCGACGCATTGGAGAGATCATGGGTAAGATTGACGTCTTTCCATCGCACTTGTCGCTTAGTGAGCAGGGCATGTTCATGCTGGGATACTATCATCAGCGAGAAGCATTTTACAAAATAAATGAGTGAAGCGAGGGTTAGATATGGCTGAACCAATTGACAAGCGATATGAGTTTGTGCTGTTGTTCGACGTAGAAAACGGTAATCCCAATGGCGATCCCGATGCAGGCAACTTGCCTCGCATAGACCCGGAAACCAGTCATGGACTAGTGACCGACGTTTGTATTAAGCGTAAGATCCGCAATTACGTAGACCTGGTTAAGGCTGGGGAGGACGGATATGACATTTACGTTAGAGAAGGAGCAGTTTTGAATTTACAGCACCGAATGGCGTATGATGCTCTCGGAATTGAACCAGTAGAGAAGAAGTTACCCGCTGACATGGAAGAGGCAGCAAGACTAACCGCTTTCATGTGTCACCATTTCTACGACATTAGGGCTTTTGGTGCTGTGATGACAACTGAGGTCAACTGTGGACAAGTACGAGGTCCGGTACAGCTGGGATTCTCTAGGAGCATTGATCCGATTATCCCACAGGAGATAACCATTACTCGTATGGCAGTCACTTCCGAGAGAGACGCTGAGCGAAAAGATCGAGAAATGGGACGTAAACACATCATTCCCTATGGACTGTATAGACTAGAAGGATACGTATCAGCATGTTTGGCTGAAAAGACCGGATTTTGTGACGCAGATCTAGAACTCCTGTGGGAAGCGTTGATAAATATGTTCGAACATGATAGGTCTTCTTCTCGAGGGAAGATGTCCAGTAGACGACTGATCGTCTTTGAGCATAGCTCCAAACTTGGAAACGTACCGGCTCACAAGTTATTTGAATCAATAGTAGTCAAGCGAAGAGATACGTCACAACCAGCCCGTTCCTATGACGACTATGAAGTCATATTTGATAAGGCCAGCATTCCCGGCACTGTCAAGGTGATTGAGAAGATATGAGTTCTTGGTACCCAGATGATATCCTGCTGCTACCTCTGTCAGGCATTCAACACTTTGCATACTGTCCTCGTCAATGGGCGCTAATCCACCTGGAACGGCAGTGGGAAGATAACTTAGGGACCGTTGAAGGTAAGCTGTTGCACGAGCGGGTCCATAGTGCTTTGCCTACAGAGACAAGGGGAGACGTCATCATTGTACGTTCCCTGCCCCTTGTCTCTTATGAATTAAGGTTATATGGAGTTGCTGATGTAGTTGAGTTTCAGTTAGCTTCTGATGTCGATACAGGTATTACACTGCCACGGCGAAAGGGTCGTTGGCTTCCCATACCTGTGGAATACAAAAGAGGTCGAGTGAAACCAGATGATAGAGATGAGGTTCAGTTGTGTGCACAGTGTATTTGTCTTGAAGAGATGTTCGGCATTCAGATTCCACAAGGTATGTTATTCTATGGAAGGACACGAAGGCGGGTTCCGATTCGTATGGATCAACGATTGCGCAAGCGGGTCCGCGAGTTAGCGGCTGAGATGCATCAGCTTTACGAACAAGGTGTGACACCCGAAGCGCCGACTCACACCAACTGCGATCTTTGTTCTATGCTAGATGTATGTCTGCCATCTGTAGCTCGAGGGCGATTGTGAGTGGCCGATTACTTGAGGAAGAGTGTCAGCTTATC
>JAAZHE010000129.1 GCA_012510855.1 Bacillota bacterium
AACCCCATTTCCTCTACCCGCTGCACAATGCCGGATTTGGCGGCGCTTATTTTTATTTAAACAAACCGCTTCCCTCCCTTTACCCTGACCTGCATAGAGCCATCGAAAACCTAGGCATTCCCCTGAGACAGGGAGAACCGGAGGTTCCCTGGGCAAAAGTCTATGCCAAAGCCATCTATCAGCTTGTCAGTACCGCTGAAGCCTATGACTACTACGCTCAGTTTGCTCAGGGAGACCCAGCTCAGATGGTGCTGGTGGGAGCATCCAGTGCCGAATACGCTGCTAAGTACAACACTCTCTGCCTCGTCTCTGAGCTGCCGTATTTCTATCATCCTTCCATTGACGATTCTACTCCCACCGCTATGATGCGCACAGAGGCCCTCTCCTGCTCCCTCAGAATGCAGCAGGAGATGCTGGATTTTCTCGCTCCCCGTTACGAGCAAGTCAAAGGGTATCAAGATTCACCCTTCGCCGCGGCCTTAGAAGAATACGTAGCAAAAACACCCCAGCGGCTCCAGGCACAAAGGGCTTGGGTGGCATCACTCAAGGCAGATGACCGCCCCGCCACCGCCGCAGAAGCCTTTGACAGTTTGGTAATCATGCGCTTCTATGGAATGCTGCAATACGGCATGCTGGCCCGACACTGCCGCTGGTGTGCTGACCACAATCCAGCCCGGCAGAGAGAATACCTAGCGTTGGCGGAGGAAATCGATGAAGAACTGCAAAGCACTGCGGCCCAGTTGGAAAGGGAACATCCGTATCAGGTGATTCCCATTAAGAAACTGGTCTCGGCACAGCTAGCCAGCGGACTTCACACCCTATCTCATCTGTAAGGGATTCACCGAAAACGAAAAGCGGCTGGCCGGCACCAAGACCAGCTAGCCGCTAGCTTTTTGCTACGTCTCTTGTTTTCTGCCTACCGGTAGCGGCCGTATGTCTCGGCCATCTCCACCATCACTTCGGCATTCCTAAGATCAGCATTGGCGGGGTACTCGCAGCCCGTTGCCAGGATGTATCCGCCGCCGTCTTTGTATAGGTCAATCTGTTCCTTGCAGGCTTCCCGGACCTCATCTTCAGTGGCACTTATAATCCACGTAGGGCTGATATGACCGATCAGGGTAGTCTGCCGGCCGTACTTCTCCTTGAGTTCAGCGGGGGTCGATACATCATCGGGAAGATGCAAGAAGGAAATGGCCTCCGGCTGCATTGTCTCAATCTGCACATCGAAGTAGATACCGTGGCCGCAGTTGTGGATCATCATTAAACAGCCCCGCTGGTGCACCTTATCAGCCAGCCCTCTTACATAGTTGCCTTCGAATTCCATCCACATAGGTTTGCTCATGATGGATTGGGATGCATAAAGAGTGTCGATCATGACCGCGTGAACACCAGTATCCATCAGAGCGTCATAGTAGTCCATTAAGGTTTCGGTGATGGCAGAGAGTGCATACTTGACTGCATCGGGCTCCAGCACCAGGTCCATGAACATCTGTTCCTGTCCCCGGAGCATGCTCAGAATCCCCAAGGGGCCAAAGGTGAAGGCAATAATAGGCAGTTCCTTGCCTTTGGCCTCCACGAGTTTTCGGCACAGCTTGATGTGCTCACTCATTCGCCTACTCTTACGGGGATCGACAGGAGCGATTTTCCGGTAGTCCTCAACGCTCTTGATCAGCCGCTTGGTGTAATCCGGGTGGGCTGCTTCGTTCTCAGGGTAGATAATCTCGGCACCAAAATCAGCGGCTTCCACAGACAGGTCAGTCAAAGTGCAGATGGCATCCAGTCTGAATTGCTCGGCTGCTTTAATATAGGCCGCCGCACAAATGTCGGCATCATTGGCCCAATCGTAATAGCTGGCATTGACCAGCCTACGGGTAGCTCCGGCCAAAAGTGGGTAGACTGGCACTCGATCAGGTTCCTCAAAACGCAGGCATTTGGTTACTCGTTCCAAAGAAGTCACCGCTAGTCCCTCCTTCAAGATCAGCATATAGCCTCAGACCTAACATAACTTTAACTTCAGGGGTTGAGACAGACCAGGGATTCTCTTGCGAATCCTAGAAGAATCTTGTTATCTAGCTCAGCGGCGGGAGACATATTGCAGGCAAAGGATATACTAAGAAAACAAGATAACCAAAGGAATGGTGTGCCTTGAATCGTCAGCAGTTAATATGCCTCATGTCAGGGTGGATCCTGGCAGGTATCCTGGGGCTCATGCTTTGGGCAGGCTACCGACAAGATTTCGCAGCTCCCCCCAACCTGCCAGATCAGGCAGTTATTGTAAGTCTAGTGGATCCCAACTACCCCGCAGCAGAGGGTGAACCAGGCTGGGATTACCGCCAAGAGGTGGAGGCAGACCTCAATGGAGACGGTGCTTTGGAACATATCTTGGTCACTGCCAGAGCCGAGCGTTCGCCTGCTAACCCCAATGAGTATCTTTGGGATGACGGCCAGCCATGGCAGGTGCTAGTAACTTCTTCGAAGGGTGAGAAAACCCTGGTATACTCCCGCTGGGTGCAGATTGGACAGCTTCGGGTCCTAGTAGGCGAACCCGAGGAGAGCGGAGGCCATCATCTCATCATCTTGGAGTTGACCGGTGCCAATGTATCAATGTACGAAGTGGAGTATAGAGGCCCCGGTCAAGTCACTGCTAAGCGCTTGCTAGAAATGCCCATTGTCAACCAAGCAGGCCCCGCTCTCCTTCCCTGATCGGGCCCAGGTTCCCTCGTCTTCCATCTAGCCGTTAGGCAATTTGAGAAGAATCTTGTTCTTCCTTACCGACCCCATTCTTGCTGACTAGCACATAGGTTGCGTTGTCAATTAACCGGTTGGGAACAGTATGGAGAGTGCCATCCCCGTCACGAATCTTGGTCTTGCGGATCCCGACCGCCTCTACTACTCCTTCAATGGCTCCGGTTCTGACAGTGTAGCCCACTTTGAAGTCCTTATCACCTATAAGAAAAACACCTGCCAGAAGATCCTGGGTAACCGAATTGACGCTGGAGGCCAGAGCCATGGCAACCAGAGCTATTGATCCACCTAAAGCCAAGGACACCTGCTGCAAACCTAGGGCTGCGGTGGCAGCAGTCAAGATGAGAACCCACCCGGCAAAGGTGACGGTAGACTGAAGCAGAGTGCCTAAGGTTGGATCCATGCGAGTTACATTCGCTGCCCGGCCAATAAGGGATTTAACCACCTTTACAATCACGGCTCCTACTGCCAGAATGAGTATGGCGGCAGGTACCTTGCTGAGAATTCCCGTAATCTGCGTTAAAGCATCTGAATACCATACCTCGGACATTTGCTATCCCCTTTCCATTTTGATGATTACCCCGCTCTTGCAACCTAGTTCGCTCCTCTTGGACAAAACCCTGTTGCGGAAGAGCATTTCAGCGAGTTGAATAGTACCTTACTGAACATTGCGAATACCGTCTCTGTGGAAGGCAATCGCCTACCTGTAGAGAACTAATTGGCAGTACATATGTCCGCGCATACGGTTATCTACCATCGGGAAGGAATGTGGTTGGCTATGGATATTCGCAGTCGAGACGCCCGCTGGGGACTATTGCTCCCCATAAGTCCTGCTTTTGCCCTTGTCTATTATGGAGTGTTGCTCTCCAAAATTAAAGCGGTAATAAAGGGTATTCGCTCTGATCCTGTTACCTACTGGGCTTTGATTGCGCTTCTCCTTAGCGGTACAGTTAGTGCTGCCCTAGCTCCCAACAAAGGCCAGGCTTTGCTGAACATGCCCATTCCGTTAGTTTTCATTCTTATCTATTCCTTGGGGCGCTGGGGGATCGTCGATGCCCGAGACTTTCTCAAAGCTGTGACTTTGGGCTGCGGATTCTTAGGGTTAGTTGTTGTGGTCAGCCATCTCTTGCGTCTTAACATCTGGTATGGTTCCTTTCCGATTCTCGCCAGATTCAATGGGGGACGGGGCTATGTTTTGGGTATGGCAGATAACGGCCTGGCAGCAATGCTGGAGGCCGGGGTTATGGGCGGACTAGGATTTTTTCTCTACGGTTCCCGGCGCCGCTGGCTTTACTTGGGGGCAAGTCTAACCTCCTTGATGGGCATCTTCGTCACTCTCTCCCGGGGTTCAATGGTAGCTGCTTGCGGGGGAATTCTTGCTCTAGCGATGATGAACGCCGAAACGCTGAAGCGCCACTGGAAGATCGTAGTTGCCCTTTGCCTAGTGGTGGCTCTCTGTATCACCCAGTCGCCGACGCTGCAAAAGCGGATCCTCTCCATCCCCAATCTTACTACCAATAGGAGTAATATCGGACGCCTTCAAATCTGGGAGGTTTCCTGGGAAATGTTTAAGGACCGCTTCCTTTTCGGTAGCGGCCCCGGACATTTTGGCACCATATATGAAACCTATCGTCCCCAAGGCTATCTCGAAGCCAGGAGTCCCCACAGCCTGTATTTGTTTCTGCTGACGGGTTGGGGATTAGTAGGTTTTCTGCTTTTCTTTGGTTGGATGGCAGTGTCTGTTGTTAAGCCGATCTTGCAGGACAGCAGTCCTTACCGCCGCATCGCTTTTGCCATGATGTTTTCCTTCTGGGTGCACGTATTGTTCAATGACTTGTATATAGCCCATGTGCCGCTGATCATGGGCTGCATAGCCCACCCTGATCTGGGTGCAGCTGATTACCCCAGGGAGGAAAGCCCCTCCGCAGTCGGGAAAAGCCGCTCGGCGGCAGTCCAATAATGGCCCGTAGGCAAGCTGACACGGCAGAAAGGCTTAGATGCAACTTAACAGGGGTGAAGGATAACCCTTCAGCCCTGACTGTTGGCCTCATTCTATCCGCCAGTAACCCTCAGGGTTAACTGCGGACGCCTATTACCGACTAACTAGACACCTATTGCCAACAGACTAACAGATGATTTCTACCCACATGCGCCCCGTAAAAGTCTCTCCTCCCTGGAGGACAATCAGCCCGGTATCCTCGGGGGGCAGCGGCAAATTAGGTGCGTTGGTCACCCAAGTATAGGGTTCTAGGCAGACAAAGGGGGCTTGAGGAGTCTTGCCTGTCCAAACCACCCAGTGCTTAAACTCCTTACCCGCACCATAGCGGACTGTGATCGCAGCGCCGTTGTCCTTGAGTTCTGCTACAGACGCCCCTTGGGTAAAGTCCAGATCGGTAAATACATCATCTAACATGACTCCACTCAAGGTTTTTGGCTGCCTCAGGTCCCGATCACCGGCTACTGGCAGACGTCGACCCGTGGGGATTAGATCATCCAGCTCCCACAGCTGTTTGGCAGGAACTTGAACTGTACACAGCTCCTTGGAACTGCTAGGGGACAACGGCACGTTAAAATAGGGGTGAAATCCCACTCCAAAGGGCATGGGATCTGAACCGAAGTTTTCCGCCTCCACAGTAATATCCATCCTCTTCCCTTGGAGAGAGAAGGTCATCCGCAGTTCAAAGGAGTGGGGATATGACCCCTTGATTTTGGGATGCTCATCAGACCGGATGGCGGTAGTGACAGAAGCAGCCCCATCAGTACTGGTCGCCACGACTCTCCACGGCAGGTCGTGGACTATGCCGTGGATGTGATACTTGCCCTTCTCATTGATTTCAAAAATATACTCCCGGCCGTTGAAAGTAAATTTCCCTTGTTCGATTCTGTTGGGCGGCATTAGTACTGGAAAGCCCCAACCGGTTGTGTTGGCTTTAAGCTCCTCCAGACTACCCGGGGTCGTCAAGACATCGATCCCTTCCCCGGTGGACCGAAACGATATTAGATTGCTACCGATTTCAGGAATCACCGTTCCTTCCCAGCCGCTTTCGGTGTCTTTCAGAATCACGGCATCTGCACCGTGAAACTTGCCCTCCTCTATCTGGAACCTGGACAAATGAATCCCTCCCTTTTATTCTAAGACCCATCCCGCTGTAAAATACGGCAAGATCCTCTGCTACCTGTATTGGCCTGCTACACCAGCCTACGACTGGACTACTTCGAAATCATAGCTCACCTCGGCGTTTAGAGAGCTCAACACTGAACAATACTTCTCCACCGACAGCTCCACTGCCCGGGCTACCCGTTCCTCCGACAGGCCGTTACCGCTGACGACATAATGGAGCTTAACATGGGTAAACCGACGGGGATGCTCCTCTGCCCGCTCACCTGACACAGTGATCCTAAGACCTGTCAAAGGCTGCTGCATTTTCTTGAGAATGCTGACGATGTCAATGCCGGTACAGCCTCCCACGGCAGAAAGCAGCAATTCCGTCGGACGGGGACCGCGGTCATTGCCTCCTACCTCCACCGAAGCGTCCATGTTCCAGGAGTGACCAGATTCAGAATTGGCCTGAAACTCCATACCGTCAACCCAAGTCACCTCTACCTGCATCGACTATCCCCCTCACTTATTGCGCTGATTTCCAGCGGTCATTGAAAGCCGCCGAAACTAACCTGCCCTAAAAAGCGTATTTCTTAATGACTTGGAGAAGTTCCTCAATTGATTCATCGCCCCGATCGTGCTTAACAGCATCGGCTACACAGCCCCGGATATGTCCTTCCAGGAGAATGTGTCCGACACTGGCAAGGGCTGACCTCACAGCTGAGATCTGATTGAGGATATCTACATAATACTCGCCTTCTTCCACCATGCGGGTTATCCCCCGCACCTGGCCCTCAATCCGGCTTAACCTCACCAGCAAGTCCTTCTTGCGGCGGGGATCGGTATGCGCCATCTTTGCTGCCCCTTTCTCCCCTAACTTGATCTACTGGATACTATACCCACCCACGGTATATTCTACTCAAAGAAAGACCTGCCGACAAGCAAAGTTATCACAAGTCAGC
>JAAZHE010000130.1 GCA_012510855.1 Bacillota bacterium
GCCGTGCTAAATGGCGTAGGCTGGCAGGGACTCCGGGATTTTTTGGCCCGGAACTTTAGCAGCGCTATGGATGTCAATGGCAAGAAAGAGGGGAGGAAACAGGCCGATGATACCGCCGATGGGTCCCACGGGTCCCAGAATTCTAGGAACCAGAAGGATGATTAGCTCTTCCGCCTAGGGCAGTGTTGACGTGATCTAAGCCGCGGCCGCAAGGACGACCCTTGTTGGTGGATCGGCTGGAGAAAGGGTGGGAGCGTGGCGGAAATCACCAGTATCTTGACGGCAACAGGGATGGGATTCCTGGCCCGGCTCTACATGCTGCGTACTGATTACCGGCAGTATCCTAGCTACCCTCAGGGGTACGTTATCCATTTGTCTGTAGGCCTGATAGCAAGCTTCCTAGGGGCCGTAGCCCTGCCGGCCCTCTTGGCTGAAAACTACGAAGCTGCCACTTTTCTAGCGCTGGCTGCTACCCAGTTTAGGGAAGTGAGAAAGATAGAGCGGGAGACTCTCAGCAATCTAGAGCCGCTGGAACTGATTCCCCGGGAAACGCTTATATAGAAGGCATTGCCCGGGTCTTTGAAGCCCGCAATTACCTGGCCGGCGGGACAGCCCTTTTCACCAGCGCTGTCTTCTTATGCCTTGCCCGTTATTGGCCCCTCAATACTGCCGTCCTTGGCGGGATAGCCGGGGGCTTTCTGGCAATGTGGTTTCTTAACAGGATGATGATTGGTCAAAAGATAGGCGATATCGCCTATGTACGGCCAGCTGCGGTCCAATTCCAAGGACCTTATCTGATGGTTGATGATGTAGTAATCATGAATGTGGGATTAGAAGCGTCCCGGAGGCGCATCCTGGAAGAGGGCATCGGAGTCCTGATTGAGCCGAAAGATCCCGACAGCAAGGCAACCCTGGCCAATCTGGGACAGCGGCAGGCAATACTGCACGATGTCTCCTCCTTACTGGGGATTCAGATGGATGTGGGTGAGCCGGAATTTGTCCCCTTGCTGCGGCGCCATAGGAAAACCGGTGCCCTGGCCATGGTTGTTGTGCCCGCGGAGAAGAATACCCAAGCCTTGCTGGAGGCAGTGCGGCGCACGCCAGGTCTCGAAGCATCTGTCCGGAGGCCCTTGGCAGCCCGGGCCGGACGACTGGCAGATTCCCACAGAGAATAAAGGACGAAGACATAAAAGGTGAAGACTGCTGTAGAGTCAACGGTTGAGGGAGGCGAGGAGTCTGAAGGTAACTTCCACCGGCAGTATCATTGCAGTGATAGCGGAAGACCCAACTGCGGTAGGGGGCGGGGCTCCAATTTTCTACGTTTCCAGCTCTGAGGAAAGGGAAAGACTAGCCCAATACCTCAGTCGCATCACCCAAGGTATGGTCCACGATTTGAGCAACGGTGTATACATCATTGTCAGACACTAGGTGTTGCCATGTTGATCATTTATGCTTGTTACGGCGGCACCCATACCTCACCTGTAGCTGCAGCTATCCACTTGGGCAGGCTTAAAGGGGATCCCCTGGCTTCTTTGGAAGAGATCTTGAACATCCAGTATTTTGATACCTTACTCACTGCCGATCGGGGCAGGGTGTTTCCCGTGGGGACAGACGAGTTTGGTAATCAGGTGTTCATCCTTGGTCGAGGGAACCACCAACAACCTATCATGCAAGCGGTCAGATCAGGTTATATGCTGGCGGGGGGAGATCCCCGTCAAATCATGTTTGTCAATACCCTGAAGGGTGTCAACTGGCAAATGCGGGTAGGAGGGTTTCTCTCCCGTCGGTTGGGGTTAGTCTCCGTGGGACGGTGGATTGCTGCCATCGGTGCCAGGCGGGCCTATCCCAAGCTGGCCGAGATCGTTGCCCAAACCAAGGCCCAATGTGCCATCGCCCGAAGCCGCCATCCAGCTTCTTTTTCATTTCACCAGGAATAAGAGTGCCCATGTGGAATCTTACATTTTACGGCAGGAACTCAGTGGCTGGGACTGTAGAGGAGTCTCCTTGTTGACTGAGGAACTCCTTCCAGGTTATGATTCCTACGGGGATTCTTCCCAAGCTGGAAGAAGGGCGGGGCTGATGACCCCGCCGCGGCGGCTAAGAGTTAGCAGAAAGGGTGATAAGACCATGGGCAAACCTGTAGTAGCCATAGTAGGCAGGCCCAATGTGGGGAAATCAGCGCTATTCAACCGCATTGTCGGGGCACGCTTGGCTATCGTCGAGGGGGAGCCTGGTGTAACCAGGGACCGCCTGTATGCCGAAAGCCAGTGGCTGATTCGCCCTTTCACCATCATCGATACCGGCGGAATCGATTTCGATGACACAGATGACATCGCGGTACAGGTACGCAGACAGGCGGAACTTGCCATCGATGAAGCTGATGTAATTCTGTTTGTCGTTGATGTTCGGGAAGGCATCACCGCGGTTGATGAGGAAATCGCTAATCTCCTCCGGCGTACCAATAAACCGGTGATCCTGGTGGTCAATAAGGTGGATCACAGCGACTTGGAAGCGGCAGTATTTGAGTTTTATCAGCTGGGATTAGGGGACCCCATCGGGGTTGCCGCAGAACACAACCGCAATATCGGTGATCTGTTGGATTTAATTTGTTCCCACTTTCCCCCTGTTGATGTTCAGGATGATGATGAAGATGTCATTCGGGTTGCAGTGATCGGCAGACCCAATGTGGGGAAATCCTCCCTGGTTAACGCGCTGAGCGGGACAGAGCGCAGTATAGTGACAGACATTCCGGGTACAACCCGGGACGCGGTCGATACCTCCTTTGAATGGGACGGACAGCGATTTGTGATCGTGGATACAGCAGGGATGCGACGCCGCAAGCGGATTACCTGGAGTATAGAAAGGTACAGCGTTCTGCGGGCACTGCGGGCGGTAGACCGCTGCGATGTGGCCTTAGCTGTCATAGATGCCGTAGATGGAGTCACAGAGCAGGATAAAAAAGTAGTGGGCTATGCCCATGAGCAGGGCAAGGGTCTGGTCCTGGTAGTCAATAAATGGGACCTGGTTGAGAAAGACAGT
This sequence comes from Bacillota bacterium, assembly GCA_012510855.1. GTDB lineage: Bacteria > Bacillota > Limnochordia > DTU087 > DTU087 > DTU087. Next base: position 3,040 of record JAAZHE010000130.1, read on the forward strand.
AATACAATGGCCAAGTACGAACAAGACATCCGGCGGGAACTCAGCTTCGTCAGCTACGCTCCCATTGTGTTTGTTTCAGCCCTTACGAGACAAAGGCTGCCGCAGCTTCTGGATATCACCAGGTATGTAGCCAACCAGCACAGCCTGAGGATCACAACCGGCCGGCTCAACGAGGTGCTTCAGGAGGCAATTCATCTGAACCAGCCGCCCAGCGACAAGGGTAAGTCCCTAAAGATCTTTTATATGAACCAACTCAGTGTAAAACCGCCTGTGTTTGCCCTGTTTGTCAACGAGCCGGAGCTCTTGCATTTTTCTTACCGGCGGTATTTGGAGAATCGGCTGCGGGAAGCTTTCGGTTTTCACGGAACTCACATCTGGTTCAAGGTGCGGAAACGTGATTGAGCATCCTGTACAAATGGGTACCTAGAGGAGTGACAGGGGGATTTCTCTGGCGGCGGAAGCACCTGGGAACCGATTCCGACGGGGAGTAGAGTTAGAGGGGAGACAAGGTCTATGGGATCAGTGCTTGCGATTATTACATCTTATCTGGTGGGGTCGATTCCCTTTGGGTTGATCATCGGTAAGTTGTGGGCGGGAATCGATGTACGGGAATACGGCAGCGGCAATATCGGCACGTCCAATGTCCTGCGGACAGTGGGCCCGTGGGCTGCCATTACCGTGTTTGCACTGGATGTTGCCAAGGGAGCTTTAGCCGTTTATCTGGGTACCTTGGCCGGCGGCGAATATGTCCGAATCATGGCTGGAGTGGCGGCTATTGTGGGCCACAATTGGCCAATTTACCTCAGGTTTAAAGGCGGCATGGGAATCGCCACCAGTTTGGGTGTAGTAATGACCCTGACCCCCGTGGTGGCTCTGGTGCTCTTGGGACTGTGGATCATAATAGTGGGGATTACTCGGTATATATCCCTGGCGTCCCTGGCAGTAGCGTTTTTGTTTCCAGTTTTTCTGCTGGTATTTGATGCTCCGTGGACATATGTATTAGCAGGGGTCCTGATTTCCGCCTTTGCTATTCACCGGCATCGGGATAATATCAAGCGGCTCTTGGGCGGAACAGAGCATAAAATCGGAGAAAAGGCCAAGAAAAAAACCGACACAAGGAATTCCTAGCTCCTTCTAACCATCTCACCAGTTTTGTTCACCGGTTTCACTTGGGCCCTTAGGCGGGCCCTTTGCTGTTTCCAGAGTAATAATTGCAGCGGCGACTTAATATAGTATTATTGTTAAATCGTGCCTTACTTACGGTAAGTCCGGGGAGCAGTCACGGCACATCGAGACCAACAGGCACGGGACCGGGAAACTGGTGAGATGAGGGAGGGAGTTCGTCGGTGGAGAAGTTTGACATATTTAGGGATATGGCAGAACGTACGGGAGGCAGCATTTACGTTGGAGTCGTCGGTCCGGTGCGGACTGGAAAGTCCACATTTATAAAGCGGTTCATGGACCTAATGGTACTTCCCAATATTCAAGACGAGTACGTTCTGGCCCGGACCCGAGATGAGCTGCCGCAGAGCGGGTCTGGAAGGACCATAATGACTACAGAGCCTAAGTTTGTACCCGATGAGCCGGTGGAACTGACATTAGGTGAAGGGATCAATTTTCGGATTCGGCTGGTGGACTGTGTTGGGTATGCCGTCGAAGGCGCCTTGGGTTTCATGGATGAAATGGGGCCCCGAATGGTTCGCACCCCCTGGTTTGAAGAAGAGATCTCCTTCCAGGAGGCGGCGGAGATCGGTACCCGCAAGGTGATCGCTGAACACTCCACGTTGGGTCTGGTGGTCCTGACCGATGGATCCATTACAGACATCCCCCGGGAGGGATACTTGAATGCTGAGGAACGGGTAATCCGGGAGCTGCAAGAACAGCAGAAACCTTTTATGGTGCTTCTCAACTCGAGATACCCTGAAGCCGATGCTACCCAGGAGCTAGCCCAAGAACTGGAGCAAAAATACGGCGTTACTGTAATGCCGGTAGACTGTCTTAACCTCTCCGAGGCGGATATCATGGATATTCTCCATGAAATGCTGTATGAGTTCCCGGTGCGGGAAGTAAGTGTCCGGGTTTCGGAATGGATCGATGAATTGCCCAGCGATTACTGGGTGAGGAAAGAATACGATGCAGCTGTCTACCAGGTTTTCGATGAAATTGAGCGGCTGCGGGATATCGATGTGGCTGTGCAGAAATTGGCTGAATACGATTTTGTCCATCGAGTCACGTTAAGCAGCATGGACCCGGGTACAGGCTCTGCGCTCATCGATGTTGAGGCACCGAGAAGTCTTTTCTATCAAGTAATGGAGGAGCTTACCGGCTTTGAGGTGACAGGTGATCATCACTTGCTCAGGCTGATGAAAGAACTTACCCAAGCCAAGCGGGAGTACGATAAGGTGGCGGAGGCTTTAGCCAGCGTCCGGGCCCGGGGTTACGGTATCGTCAATCCCAGTTCTGAAGATATCGCCTTCGATGAACCGGAGCTCTTCCGGCAGGGGCGCAACTTCGGAGTCAGGCTCAAGGCAACTGCTCCTTCCATCCACTTGGTGCGGGCCGAAATTGAGACTGAAGTGACGCCCTTTGTCGGTACCGAAAAACAAGGGGAAGAACTGGTCCGCTATCTGACCGATGAGTGGGAAAAGGACCCGGCAAAGGTGTGGTCTTCGGAGTTCTTGGGTAAGCCCTTGCAGGAGCTTGTGAGGGAGGGAATCAACAGTAAGCTGCATCGGATGCCGGATAATGCTCAGATCAAATTGCAGGAGACGCTGAGTAGGATTATTAACGAGGGAAGCGGCGGTCTGATTTGCATCATCCTGTAAGCGGGTGAGGGAGCCCCTCCATCATTTCCACCGGTCAACGTCAGTGAGTGCCCGTTAGGTTTGTTCAGTCCCCTGGATTGAGCCCTAATAGGGCTTTTTTTTGTTTAGGAGCCTAAAATGCTTATAAGATGGGGATTTATAAGGGACAATAGGATTGACAAAGGGGGTGAAGCTGTGACCAAGGTAGAACTGATCAACGAAGTGGCCGCTAAGACCGGTATGACCAAGAAGGATGCCGGAGCGTGTATAGATGCCTTCCTTTCAGTTGTTGAGGATGCTTTGCGGGCTGGTGACAAGGTGCAGCTGACCGGTTTTGGAACTTTTGAGGTCAGGGAACGGGCGGCCCGCAGGGGCCGTAATCCCCAAACCGGCGCGGAGATAGAAATTGCTGCCCGGCGGATGCCGGTGTTCCGAGCGGGAAAACTCTTAAAGGATTCTGTTAATGCGTAAGACTAGACCCCGGTTTCCCCACCGGGGGTCTTGATTATTCTGGAGCTTGAGTTAGTGTAAAGTTATTGTAGGTCATCCAGATAGGAAAATACTGGTGGGGAATAGAAAAGAGATCTCACTGCCATTCCAGGTGGCAGAGCACAAGGCTCTAAGGAGTGAGATCTCTTATGAAC
>JAAZHE010000131.1 GCA_012510855.1 Bacillota bacterium
CCCAGCACGCTGGAGACGTGTGCTTTCTGGCTTTCGCCGAGTCTGGAGACTCTAGCCCGGGTACGGCAGTTTGGCCGCAGTCCCCAAGATGGGCTCTTGGGCATTGCCAATGTCCTCACTGCTGTTTTGCCCCTGTACGCGATGTGCGATTCCATGGACATTGGCTCAGTGGTAGATTCTAGCAATACCGGTGTGCCTACTGTCTTTGTTTTTGACCGTTTTCCAGGAGGCATGGGCTATGCCAGCAAGGGCTATGAAATGATCAGTGAGATTCTCGAGGCCTGCCTAGAACTGATCAGAGAATGCCGCTGCAGCCTGGGTTGTCCCTCTTGTGTGGGTTCTCCCCTGCCTCCGTATGCAGCAACCGACCCCGATAGCGATGTGAAAGGCAGCATTCCCGATAAAGAGGCCGCAATCCTAATTCTCCACGATCTTCTGGGTAAAGAGCCTTACGTGCCTAAGGTTGGACCGCCTTTGCAAGAAGCGATGCTGGAGATTGCGGCGGAGGCGGAGGTGAAGCGCCCTCCCAGCACGCCGCTTCCGGAGCGGGTTGAACTGAGGATCCGACAGCAGGTCCAGCGGCTGAATTCCAGAAGGCAGTAGGGCTGTTCCTATTCCAATGCCCGCCCCGCCACGGGGTCAAAGCGCAGGCACAGCGTCTGAGTCCCGATGGAGGCTTGGTAGTTGATCATGGGGATGTACAGTAAGGCGGCGGCAAAGGGACTGGCTAGGACCCTTGGCTGGAAACGCCGCTTGAGCTCTTGAATCCGCATATCCTTTTCTCTTGCCGTCTGGCCATCGGCATGTTCGGCAGGCCTGTGGTTATTGTAGTATTCTTCTAGGACTTGGATTTCCCAGGCCAGCTGCCGGGTGGCAGCCTCTGTCCAGCTGTTGTCCTCTATGGTGAGAAGATAGCGGATCTCATCAGTCATTAGTTTGTAGGCGGCCTTAAATGCCACTCGCCGTTTTGCAGTGGGTATACAGGGCAGCGGTTTTTCATCCAGGGAGCACCCCTCGAGGTATTGATAGTAACCAGTCTCCAGGTGTCCCGTCACCAGGTTAACCGTCAGGTCAAGAATGCGGCGGCGATTAAGCTGTTGAGTGCGGTAATCGATGCGCCAGTGGACCAAAAGATGGGGCTCATAGTTTACCTCACCCATATCTGTCTCAGGTTCTTCAACATCATCTAGGAAACCAGGAATGGCAGTTACATACGCACGACAGAGTCTGCCCTTGTGGTTAGCAATGGCCAAGAACCTATCCCAGCGGTAGCTGCCTGGCATGAAGAGCTCCCCATCCTTGTGGGCAGCTGCGGATTCCGGAGAGAGAGCTAGCTTGCATCGATTCGCAAGGGTGCGGTGGCCCTCAATCAAGCTCGCCGCCTCGTCGTTGAGCTGCTCTTCAGCAACTTTTTCCTCCAGCCACCGATATTCTAGGCGCAAATTGTGACAGAACTGATTCAAAAAAGACTGGATGCCAGTCAGTTCCTTAGGGGCCGGTAACTCAGGTAGCCCCTGGAGCTTTTCTTCATTTTGTTTGGGGACTTGAGGACCAATCACCACTGTAATAGAGTTCGCCTCCTTCTTTGAGAAATCCATCTAGGGTAGAAGGTCCAGGAGACTAGACTGAGCTAGCTGCTCCCTTGCCTTTAGAATGCCGGCTGCCAGGTGGTCTAGTTCCTTTTCCAGGTCTGTTTCTGATTCGGAACGGATGAAGATGTCGATGAGATGGCTTTCAAAGGACTTATCCAGGTGCAGCTGGGTGAGGATGGTATCTAGTTGGCCGACTACCAGCTCGAACATCTTAATTTTTTCATGGAGAAGCCTCCAGATGTGTTCTTCAATGGTTCCTTGGGTGGCAAGGTTGAAAATATAAACGTCTTTGGTCTGTCCCAACCGGTGAACCCGCCCGATCCGCTGTTCCAACCGCATAGGGTTCCAGGGCAAGTCGAAATTAATGACATTATTACAGTACTGGAGGTTAATACCTTCACCGCCGGTTTCGGTACTCACCAAAACATCGCCGTAGCGTCGAAAGAGAAACTTGGTGAATTCCTTGCGGCCCGCGGATAGACTGCCGTCGAAGGTGACGACCCCTAGACCGGCAGCATCCAAGTGTTGCTTAATAAATGCCTGGGTACCCCTGTATTCCGTAAAGATTACAACCTTGCCATCCAGTTTGGGCAGCAGCCTGAGCACTTGTTGAATTTTGGCGCTGGTTTCCAGATGGGCTGCGAGTCTCAAGATGCGGTCAAGCTCTGCTCTTAACTCCGGCTGAGCCTTATCATAGAGTTTCTTCAGAGTAAGAATTGCTGCCCACGGGCTGCTGGTTACCTCCCGCAAGAGGGTGATATAAGGCAGGATTGTCTTCTTTTCTGCCAGTGTTCTGCGTATCTGCCGCCGGATGAAGAATTCAACGGCTTGGTAAAGCTCCCGCTCCCCGGGAGTCAATTCCACCGGTACTGATCGGACAATCCTTTGAGTGAACTCCACTGTACCGGTTCCCCGGCGGTTTCTGATCATTACTTGACTGAGCACCGAGCGCAGCATTTCAGGATCTCGAGGGGTGCGCTTGCCCGCGGTAAACCGCTGCTTAAACTGGGCATAAGTTCCCAATTGTCCGGGTTTGAGCAGGGTGATTAGATTATAGAGTTCCTTTAGGTCATTCTGCACCGGTGTAGCCGTAAGCATCAAGAAGTACTTCTTGTGAATGCTGTTAACAAACCGCCAATTCTGGGTGTTGGAGTTTTTCAGTTTGTGGGCTTCATCGATAATCAGCATGTCCCAGTGGATGTTCAGCACCTCGGAAAGATGGGGCTCCCGTTTGGCTGTGTCGATGGAAGCCACAATGCATTGACATCTGGCCCAATCGTACTGGCTGCGGTGGAGGACAACGGGAATACGGAACTTCTCCCGCAGCTCCTCGAACCACTGCCAGCACAGGGAAGCAGGTGTGAGGATCAAGGCCCTTCGCACCAGGCCCCTCAGCATGTATTCCTTGAGGATCATGCCTGCCTCGATGGTTTTACCCAGCCCCACTTCATCGGCTAGGATTGCCCGGCCTCCCATTTCTTGAATGACCCGACGGGCTGTATCCAGCTGATGAGGATAGGGGATTACCCCAACGGACTCCCAATGGGAGGCGAGGTGGACTGGGCAGAGGAGGTTGGCGATGTCGGCTTGAGCAGTTAGGTCTTCACCCAGGCGGGACAGCTTGTGCCACTTCCAGCCGCTGTACTCCCGGCGTCTAACCCCTTTGATAATATTCTCCAGCCCTGATTGGCTGAACCGCACAAAGAAGTTGTCGTCAACAGCAATTGGTTCTGAAAATTTCTCCACTTCCGGGCCAAATATAAAAGTTCCCGGCTGCTGCTTGAGAATAGGAACAGTAATGCGGATCTCCATAGATTGCCCCCCAACATGTACCTAGACCGGGTCTTAGTTTGTCCTGCTGTCAATTTTTCTAGACAAGGGAGTGGGAACTGTTGTATAATAATAACCGTCCCCGGGCTCGTAGCTCAGCTGGGAAAGCGCCGCGTTCGCAACGCGGAGGTCGAGGGTTCGAATCCCTTCGGGTCCACCATGAAGCTTCGCCGGAAACACCCGGTGAGGCTTGTTTCTTTTCCAGCTTTTTTCCATCGTCCTTTATTATTGTTCCAAGGTGACTTGTTGAGAAGAGTTATCCAGGCCAATGGCCAAACATGGGCTGCTGGGAGTGTTGCCTGAGTTTCCGTTGGTTAAGTTCCGCAAGAGGGAAGGAAGAAAGCCTGCGGCCAAGAACCTTCACCATTAGAGGTGAAGGTGTTGAAC
>JAAZHE010000132.1 GCA_012510855.1 Bacillota bacterium
ACATTAAACTGGCTCTTCAGCAAGGCAAAATCCTGGAAGCTATCCAGATAGCAAAGAAAACCAGAGGCCCGGTTGCGGCTGTACTGGCGGCGGGGATAGCCCATTATGATAAGGACAAGCAGTTTATCCGAGAGCGCTTGGAAGAAGTGGCCTATGAAGAGGTCTTCCGTATGGAACGCCGGCTGGGACTTCTCGATGCAATCATCACCGCTGCACCGTTGCTTGGTCTCTTAGGTACAGTAACAGGTATTATCAATAGTTTTCAAGTGATTTCAGCGGTTGGCGGCTTAGATGATACCCTTGCCTTAAGCACAGGAATTGCAGAAGCCCTAATTACAACTGCAACCGGCTTAGTAATCGCCATTCCGGGTACTCTGATTTATTCTTACCTTTCGGGATTAATCGACCGCCTAGTGGTTGATATCAACAAACGCTCTTCGGAGCTGTTGGCCATCTTTGAGGCGAGGGGTGATGTGTGATGATAGCCCGCCGCTCTGTCCGCAACAAAAAGCCAACGATTCAAATAGTACCGCTGGTTGATATTATTTTTTCTGTTTTGGTGTTCTTCATGCTGGCTACGACCTTTAAGACCCATCCAGCAGGATTGAATCTTGAACTGCCCAAGGCGGCAAGTTGGGACAGACAAGCCAGCAGCCAGATCACCATTTCTGTAGCTAAAGATGGACGGATGTTCTTGGGTGAGCGTCAGGTCAGTAGTAATACTCTAAGGTCAGAGGTCGGCAAAGCATTGGAGAAAAGGCCGGACCTTTTTGTCGTCATTAAAGCTGACCGGGAGGCTCGCTATGATTATATAGTTCAAGTAATGGATGTTGTTCGGCAGCTGGGAGGATATCGCTTTGGCCTTGCAGTTGAACCCCGGGGCAGGTAGCATGGTACACCCTTTGGCGTCAGCCAAATCCGAGGGGAGGTGGTGTGGCAATGTATACAGGAGATGAGTCAGACCGCTCCTTTGGAGCCTTTGTCTTGATTTCGCTTATCCTTCACGCAATGCTGTTCTTTGTCTTTCCCCGCTGGGAATTTGCGGTTGGACCCGGCCTTTTTGCAGGTCCTGGCGGCGGTATTATTTCTGTTGTACCCGTAGAGGTCCAGCAGCCAGCGCCTAGAACCCAAGCGGTCAGGCAGCAGCCGCAGCAGCAAACTCCCCGTCGTCAGGAACCCACGCCACCGAAGGAAGAACCGGAACCGGTTGAAACTGCCAAGGCCGAGGTAACCAAGACTGAACCGGAGCCAGCACCAAAGCCGCAGGAGACGACCCCGGCTCCCCAAGAGGAAGTTAAGACTCCTGACACCAGGGTAGTGCCTGAGCCTGAACCTGAGCCGGATCCGGCAGCCAGTGAAGAGGCTCTATCGCAGCCTGACAGCAATGGGGAGCAAATCCTGACCAGCGAGCAAGGTCAAGATGCTGTCATGGCTGGAGGCGATTCTGCCCCTGCCGGCGAACCAGGCGGTTCTTCATCCGAGACAGAAAGCGATGAAGAGGCAGAACCGACACCACCTTCGCCACCGCCACTGCCTCCACTGCCGGCGGCAAGCACTCTGGTAGCAGGCGGTGGCCGGATTCAGTACCCCAAGAATGCAATTAACGAGGGCTTGGCAGGCACTGTGAAGCTGGATGCCTATGTCCCCAAGGGGTCTACTAGAGCAACCCGGATTGACATCATCC
>JAAZHE010000133.1 GCA_012510855.1 Bacillota bacterium
CTCTCGATCACCTTACCTGCCGCAGCCGCCTTCACACTTGTTCCTACCGGGACTGCAATATCTATACCCCCGTGAAACTGACGGGTCTTGTAAACGGGATGGATGCGCCAGCCGTATGGTGAAGAAACCCTGCCCTTGACCGGCCAAATCAGCCGGGGTATGCTGGCCTGCCAGCCGGGGATGATGAGTTTTTGTCCGGCCCGCAGCCGGTTGGGGTCTGACAGCCGATTGGCCTCCGCCAAGGCCGGAACCGATGTATTGAACTTCTTAGCAATTACCGAGGCACTATCTCCCGGCCGCACTTGGTAAACCTGGCCGGGGGGGACGTCCTGGGCAGCAGCCCTGCTTGCTGCTGCCGGAGCTTTCTTAGGAATGGTCAGTTTCTGACCGACGACAATCAATTCGTTAGTGAGGTTGTTGGCCTCCATAATGTCTTTTATAGACACCCCATATCGACGAGCCAAAACGTACAGCGAATCTCCCCGCTGAACCACGTGGGTCAGGGTAGGGCTTTTCTCCAGTTCCCTCCAGGTTTGAGTACCGACGATACCGTCTACCAAGAGACCTCGGGACTTCTGGAATTCTTGTACGGCCGCCTTGGTCAACGGCCCGAAGTGACCGTCTATCGTTACCGGATATCCCCACTCAGTTAACCTCCGCTGGAGCTCCTTGACGTTACTGCCAGTCATACCTTCTTTCAAAACTGGAGCAGCGACCGTAACGGGCGGCAGAATCCCTGCCGCTGCTATGATAAACAACAGACAAACAGCGACGGTCTTTGCTCGGTGTACAGATGCTGCCATATTTACCTCCTACCGCAATGAAATTCGGCACCCGGGTATTTGACGCCCCATTCACTTAGGTGCCTGTTTCTGCTAGTAGCGAGACTGCTTTATTCCCTATTATATCCAAGCCGCGCTTTTATACGCCCTTATCCTTAACCCCTAATTTTTATGCCAATATATGGAACACCAATGAGGTTGCCGCTATGCCCAAGAGTACCCCTGCCGTAATCTCAGACAAGCTGTGAATCCGGGCTTCCAGACGGCTCTGGGCAACCAAGCATGCTAGGATGAAGGCTATTAAAGTAACTGGCCCTTGGGCCCCCAAAAGATATGTGGATGTTGCTAAGCTAAAAGCTATGGCCACATGCCCGCTGGGCATACCTCCCTGCAAATTGTAATACCCTGCCAGGATTTTTATAATCATGACAACCCCAAATACCGTCACCACGGGGACTAAAACTAATAATGACGCCGGATTGGAATGGGAAGTATGGATACCTTCTAGCCTGTCTGCTACCTTGTCAAAAAAAAGCAAGAAACCCACTACTACCGCTGCCACGGCGGTCATCAAGACACTGCCGGCAGCCACATTCTTAGCGGTCTTAGCCAAGGGGTGGTATTCTTCTGTGATGAGGTCCACCACCACCTCCAAAACGGTGTTAAACATTTCCGCTGCGATGACCAAACCCACCGTTAGCACCAATACCGCCAGCTCCACTGTAGAAAACTGCAAATAATACCCGAGGAAGAGAACCAGCACTGCCGCGAGGCAGTGAATTACCATGTTGCGCTGAGTCTTCAGGGCATGGATAAAGCCTGCCAAAGCGTAGTTAAAGCTGTCAAGTAAAGTCCGGGCCCGCAACGATACAAGCCTCCTCTTACCGCATCAGCTGCAGTTCGGCCAAAACCTCCTCCTCTTTCTCCCGCATCCTAAACCGCTCCTCTTCGCTGATGTGATCCATCCCTAAAAGATGCAGGAGCCCATGGGTCAAAAGATACCCCACTTCCCGTTCAAAGCTGTGGCCGTAGGCTTCAGCCTGTTCCTTGGCCTTTTCCAATGATATAACCACATCGCCCAACAGCACCGGCTCATCGGGAAATGCCGGCATGTTCAAAAGAACCTCTTCTCCTGCTCCTATTTCCTCCTGGGGAAAAGACAACACATCAGTGGGTTCATCGATACCGCGATAGTCCCGGTTAAGCTTTTGGATCTGGTGGTTGTCACAGAGGAGGATACTGACCTCCGGCACCCCCTGGCGCCCCATGGCTCGCCAGCAAACCTCGACAATCTCCCTCATCATCCCATACAAGGTTTCCGGAACCGGTATTTTACCTTGCTCGTTTAGTATGGCTACTTCCATCTATCTGCCCCCACCCTAGTTCACCTCAGGTAAGTCAGGATATTCAATGCGGTGGTGATAGATCCCCGACAGCACTTGGACAAAGGCTTCCGCCACTTTGTCCAGATCCTTCAAGGTCAAGTCGCTTTCATCTAACAAACCATCATTGAGGCGGGCCTTGATGATTTTCCTCACCAACCCCTCAATTCGCCCTGGGGTTGGACGGGATAAGGACCGGACGGCAGCCTCAACGGAGTCGGCCAACATCACAATGGCTGTCTCTTTAGTCTGGGGTTTAGGACCCGGATAGCGAAAATCCGTCTCTTCCACCGAGCCATCTTTATCCGACTCCACGGCCTTATGGTAAAAGTATTTCACCAAATCATCGCCATGGTGCTGTTTAATGAAATCGGTAATCACCGCCGGGAGTTTATATTGCTTAGCCAGCTCCACACCCTCCTTGACATGGGAGGTGATAATCAAGGTGCTCAAAGAAGGGGAAATCCGGTCATGGGGATTGTCTCCGCCCAATTGATTTTCCACGAAGAAATACGGGCGCCTGACCTTCCCCACATCGTGATAAGCTGCCCCAACCCGGGCCAAGAGGCCGTCGGCGCCAATTGCTTCCGCGGCAGCTTCTGCTAGGTTGCCCACAATAATGCTGTGGTGATACGTGCCTGGAGCCTCCAAGAGAAGCCTTCTCAGCAGCGGCTGGTTGGGATTAGACAGCTCCAACAGTTTAATAGACGATGTAATCCCGAAGATATTCTCCAAATAGGGTAAAAAACCAATGGTCAAAATCGCGGATAAAATGCCGTTGATCAGGCCCAGATATGAGTTTCTGGCGAGGAACATATCATCATCGATCAAGGCAAAAGCCACCATGGCAGCAAAATTGGCCGCCCCTACGATAAACCCGACTCTGGTCACATCGGAACGCTGGGTGACTTTCCCAAGGCTCAAGGTGGCTGTAATGCCCCCGATAAGTGCAACCGCTGCATATGCCAGTTTGCCCGAGGTAACTAGTCCCACAATAACGGCAAAGAAACAGGTGAGGAGAACCGCCAGCCGGGAATCCAACAGCAAGGTAATCAGCATGGCTCCAAAGGCTACTGGCATCAAGTAGCCTGTCCCCTGCCAGGGGATTAGACTGAGCACCTTAATAACAAAAGCTACAATGATTACCATCAGGCCCAGCAGTGCCAGCAGGCCGTCAGATTCGATGATCTCCCGGTTGTACTGCCAAAGGAAAATCCCAGTGAGGCCCACAAGGAGCACGACCACCAAAGTCATGCCGAACATCCGCCAATAATTTCTCGTGCGGCTCTGCAGACCTAGATCCTTAAGAATCTGGAGCTTCTCCCGGGTGACCACATCACCCTTACGGACCACAATTTCCCCCTGCAGCACCATGACAGGAGCCACGGACTGGGCCGCTTCCTGCTTGATCGATTCCAACTTTTCCTGATCAATGATTAGATTAGGACCAATGACCTCTTCGACGATGACCGCCACTGCTTCCTTGGCTCCCTCGGGAAGCTGGAACTCCTCCACCTGGCGGTACATGCTGTCAACCACATCGTCTAGATTTTGGTCGGTAATCCGATTGTTGCGCAAAATGGAAACGGCTAAGGTCGTAGCAGTTTGCTCCATGGCAACAAAGGTCTCATCGGAAACCGTAAGGAGCGTCTCTATGGACTGCTTGTCCACCTCCAGGTCTACTTCATCCCGTAAGGATGCTTGGAACCTCTGCACCCTTTCCTGCAGATCGTTGGGTAGAGCAACAGGTTCCGGAGCCGCCTCACGATTGGCAGGTTGGGCCGGTATCCGCAAGCTGCCGGCTCTTTCAAACAAGAAGGCCAGCTTTTCCTCTGCTCCTTCGACCACCCGCCCGTCAATCACATAGTTCTCGGGATTAGCCCGGGCCTGAGCTAGTGCGGCTTCCACAGCCTCGTTCCGCAGCCGCTCCGTTTCATACCGGTTTTCAATGGTCCGGGGTGCCTCAATATATCGGGGACTCCCTTGACCTGCTTTAAGATCATATTGGGTCGGGACAAGGCCCGCCACCAGGCTACCCAACAGGATAAGAAAAATAGCCAAGCCCAGTAGTGATTGCCTGACTCCGGCCTTCTGCCAGACATCCCGCAGCCACTGCACGGCATGTTCATACCCTGTCCGCAATTTACTGTCTTTAGGCATACTACAGCCACCACACTTTTCCCGTTCCAGGTAAACCTGGTTTAGCCAAGCTCCCGCTGCCCTTTTTCTTTGTCAAACTGTTCATAAGCCCGAATAATCTGCTGGACCAACTGGTGCCTTACTACATCGGCATCATCCAGTTCGACAATGGCAACTCCCTTGACGTTTTTCAAAACGTTTCTGGCTTCCTGCAGTCCGGAGCAGACTCCTTTAGGCAGGTCAATCTGGGTGACATCCCCAGTAATTACCATGCGAGATCCAAAACCCATCCTGGTCAGGAACATCTTCATCTGTTCCGGGGTAGTGTTCTGAGCTTCATCTAGTATGATGAAAGAATCGTCCAGGGTCCTGCCCCTCATATAGGCCAGGGGGGCAACTTCAATGGCGCCCCGCTCCAGGTACTTGCGAAATCCCTCTATCCCCAAGATATCATATAACGCGTCATACAACGGCCGCAGATACGGATCTACTTTGTCCTGCAGGTCACCGGGAAGAAATCCCAAGCGTTCTCCGGCTTCCACTGCCGGACGAGTCAGGATAATGCGATCCACTTCCCGCTTTCTTAGCGCAGCCACGGCCATGGCCATGGCGAGGTACGTCTTGCCGGTTCCAGCAGGTCCAATGCCGAAAACCACAAGGTGCTTGCGCATGGCGTCTACATAGCGTTTCTGCCCCCAGGTCTTAGGCGTTATCTTTTTTCCTCTGGCGGTTACCTGGATGACATCCTCTTGCAGCAGCTTGAGCTGGCCGTTCCCGCCGGTTTCCGCCAGCTTGGCCGCATATTTGATGTCCTGAACGGTGAGGGGACGTTCCGCCGCCACCTTCAACAGGTCCGCCAATACCATTTGCGCCTGATGCACAGCACCTTTCTCGCCAGATATGCCGATGACGTTGCCTCTGGGAACAAACCTCACGTCCAGCTCCTCAGCCAAGGCTTTGAGATTCTCATCCCGGTGGCCAAAGAGCGCTAGGGCAACGGCATTGTCGTCAATAGCAAATTTTTCCTCTATCAGGCTGCCACTCAAATTACCGGCTTCCCTCCCCTATTTCCTCTAGTTTCTCAGCAGGCAGAGCCCGAAAGACTCCAATCTCCTCATGGACCTCTACAGTCCTTTTCGCCCGCACCAGCACCTCGCCGTTATGCTCTTCAACGGTTACTTCAACTTCCTGGGACAGGATTTCAGCCCCAGGCGTCATCCTTGCCGCAATGGCCGCCCAAGAGCGGCGCAGAGCGATCTCTCTGGCAACCTCCAGATCAGTCTCAGTCTTCTCAGTGACCAACTCGTAAAACTCAATGGTCTTGAGTTGGACGGGGAGCTGCCATCCTAAGGGAGGCAGGGTCAGCCGCTGGATCTCAACCTCTTCCTCGTAATGAGAAAATGGCGGTGGTATTTCCCCCCACTGCCAGGACCATGGGCCCGCCGTCACTTGGTAACCTGTACAGCTCCGTCCTGTTCTCCGAAAAACCCAGTTTACTACACCAGCTTCGCCAAAGCCCCTGTACCAAACCCTTCCCCGAACCATGCCGGCAGCTCTCAGATACCCAGTACTGCCGTCTTCTCCGGAAGGCCTGTACGAGTTCAGCGCTCCACTGATCAGGACCTGGCCCTCAGTGACTGTCTCACCTTCCTGTACGCAGACTCTGCCGGCAAAGGGAATGATCTGGGTTACCAGGGCATTACGATTGGCAACAATATCTCCAGGCACCCTTTCATCGGCAGGTATTTCTGCCTTCTCCACCAAGGTTATTTCCACCAAAGTCCCCCTGAGCCTTACCCCCACCCATGCCAGCTGGGGAATTTTCAGGAGCAGGTATTTTTCCACTTCCCGGGGATCGATAGAACTCCTCCATGCACCGGGACCTACCCCGGCTTCTTGGAGAACATCGGCGATCAAACCATGGTCCAGTTTTTCAACACCTTCAATGTGAACAAACCATATGACTGATGACAGCAGATATATGCAGGCAAGGCTGAGCAAGGCACCGGACAGCAAAGCAAAACGCTGGATGAGTTTCAGCCGCAGAAAGGGCATACCCACCTTCTGCCGGATCCTAACACTGACCGGTACATTGCGCACCGCTTCCCGCAGCTGGCGAAAATCAGATACGCTAACCTTGGCGATCAGCAGTTCCCGGCTAAGCCGCTGGATATCCCAGAGGTAAATACCTTGGGCTGCTGCCCGATTGAGAAACTCCTCTAGCCCTTTTCCTTTGACTTTGATTATAACATACCCCTGGTAATAAGACCACAGCTCTCGAATCAGCAAGGCGGCTCACCCCCTTTTAGCACAGGAACTCGATGCCGTCTATATGCCCGGTAACCCGAATCTCGCCGGCAAACAGGGAGTCAATCTTGAGGTTGCTGCCGGTGATTACCGCCTCGCCGTTCTCTGTTCGGATACGGATTCTTTCAGGCTCATAAGAGATGATTCCCTTGTGGTTTTCCATCAAAAGCTGTGCATTGCCGGTAATGGTGATCCGGGGGAGATTCAACACCACATCGGCCGGCAGCTCCAAGGCAGTGGTCAGATTCTGGAGCAAGCGCCCTTTGAACGTCTTAGCCATGGCAAACCCTCCGCCTGCCTGTAACATATCTATACAAGCTTATGCGGAGGAGTGATGATTAATTACGCACAGAAAATGCCGCCACCTAAAGCAGGCAGCGGCACCTGGCGTTTAGCCATTCACCATATCCGCTCTCATACATTTTGACTATCCTAGCCACGGAGGCCGGTAGGGTCTTAGCCCCCGGGGTTTATCCATAATCTCCATCATCACCACCGCCCGGCGCCATCCGTCCTGGACCGGCCGCTGCGGAGAGTGTGCAGAGCGTCTGTCTTGAGCCGGATCGGGTAGGGTTTTTTGCCTTGTAGCTGTCTCCAGTTTCTGGATCATCCCCCACGCCATCTCGCCTGCTTCCCGGGAAGCAACCGGCCTTGGATCCACCGGCTTAGCTGCCGTCGGCGCCATTGGAGAAGGTTCAGGCGGGGTACCGGTTTCCTGTACCTCAGGTACGCCTCCTCGCTCCTCCGGCTCAACCCGCGGTCTTTGGACTTCTCCCGCGGGCATGGGGGAAGCATCCCGGGGCAGAGAGCCCCGGCGGAGCCGTTCCACTACGGCTCCGACTACAGAGGCGATGAGATAGACAATTACAACCAAACCAATAATGCTATCCATGGTGTTACCGCGGCTCCCTCGGCATTTCCGTCATGCCCCGTTGTTCCTCGCCGGGATCCCGCCGACCCTCCCTAGCGATAGATTCCCGCATCTCAGTATCGGCCAGGAGGTTGCGCAGTGTATAGTAATCCATTACGCCTATGCGTCCCTGCCTCAAGGCTTCAGCCAGCGCCAACGGCACTTCCGCCTCTGCTTCCACGACCCGGGCCCTCATTTCCTGAACTCTAGCCTTCATCTCCTGCTCTAGGGCCTGAGCCGCAAAACGCCGCTC
Organism: Bacillota bacterium; assembly: GCA_012510855.1. Taxonomy (GTDB): domain Bacteria; phylum Bacillota; class Limnochordia; order DTU087; family DTU087; genus DTU087. Next base: position 7,774 of record JAAZHE010000133.1, read on the forward strand.
AGCTGCCTTAGCCTGGGCAATGTCCTTGTCTGCTTCTGCCTGATCCTTCTGCAGCTGCGCACCGATGTTTCTACCGACATCGATGTCGGCAATGTCGATGGAGAGAATCTCAAAGGCAGTCCCGGCGTCTAGTCCTTTCTCCAAGACAGTATTGGAAATGGCGTCGGGATTCTCCAGGACATCAGCGTGACTCTCTGCCGAGCCGACAGTGGTCACGATGCCTTCGCCCACCCGGGCAATAATGGTGGATTCGCCGGCACCACCCACCAGCCGGTCGATATTAGCCCTCACCGTAACCCTGGCTTTCACCTTAAGCTCAATTCCATCTTTGGCCACCGCGGAAATCATCGGAGTCTCGATGACGTATGGATTGACACTCATCTGCACAGCTTCCAGGACATTCCGGCCGGCAAGGTCGATAGCTGCTGCCCGCTCGAAGGTGAGGGGAATTTCCGCCCTGTGGGCTGCAATGAGGGCATCTACTACCCGATCAACATTACCGCCGGCTAGATGATGGGCTTCCAGCTTATCAATGGACACCGGCAGATCCGCCTTATGGGCCTTGATCATAGGTAAGATAATGCGGGCCGGTGCAACCCGCCTAAGCCGCATACCGATCAAAGTGATGATACTGACCTTCACTCCCGCAGCCCAAGCCGATATCCACAGGCCAACGGGTATGAAGTTGAATAGGAGCAAAATAACCACTAGAATCAGCAAAATTGGGAACCATGCGATGAACCACAGCATTTTTCCGGATGTACCACCGCTCCTGAGAGGCATCTAGCAGCGATAGCCATCCATCACCTCCCTGTAACCAGTTAATTGAGCCTTACGACTTCTATGTAGCGGCCCCGTCGGTTTTCACCGGCCTTACCACTACTCGGTTTCCCTGCACGCTGATCACTTCGACAGCGGTACCCTTGGTAACAAATCCTCCCTCGGTAACCACATCTACCCTCTGCCCAAGGATCTCTACGATTCCAGCTGGCCGCAAGGGGGTTTGCGCCACGCCCACCTTACCTACTAGATCCCGACGGGCTGCTTGTTCAATACTTCCGCTCTCCCTTTCCAAACGGGTACTCAATACCAGCCGCTGCCATGAGCTGCTTTTCTTGATAAACCTCCAGGCCAAAGCCGTCACCAGAATTGTTGTCCCTAGTGCGATATTTAGATTAATCAACCCCGCCCTCAAGCTGTCATAGCTCAAAATGATGCTGGCAAAGACACCCACCAGCCCGGCTATACCGGCAGCACCAAACCCGGGTAGAAAGAAGGCCTCCACTACCAGTAGGATAAGACCTCCCAAGAACAACACGACCACTTCCCAGCCCGCTAGACCGGTAAGCAGGCGGCCCCCGAAAAAGAGCAGCAAGCTCAGACCTCCAATGGTTCCCGGTACGCCAAAGCCTGGCGTAAGGACCTCCAAGACTATCCCGGCGAAGCCGAGAATCAACAGTAGGGAACTTACAACCGGCTGGGTAATGAAACCGGCGGCCCGTTCCGCTGCCGTGGGTTTGAGCTCAACGATTCCCCCGGAGTCTAACTTCAGCCGCTCTAAGACCTCCTCCCGGCTGGAGGCAATCAAATCGATGAAACCCAGTTCCTCAGCCCGTTCAGCACTAAGGGTCAGAATCTTGCCTTTTGGCGACAACCCGGGAATGTCTAGATCCCGATCAACCATAGCCGCCGCGATTTTGGGATCCCTGCCCCACCGCTGGGCAGTTGCCTCAAACTCTCCCCGCACGGCAGAGATCAGCTTTTCTTCCGCCGGATTGGGCTCCGCCGCACCAATGCTGGCACCGGGAGCCATGGCTAGATGCTCTGCCGCCAAAGCAATCAGGGCGCCGGCGGACCAAGCCCGGTCGGTCACCAAGGCAATTACCGGCACCGATGAGGCCAGCAGTGTGTCCCGTATTTCAGTGGCGGCATCCAGCCGTCCACCGAAGGTGTTGATTTCCAGCAAGATGGCTGCAGCTCTCTGGGCCCGTGCCTGCCGCACTGCCCGCTGGACAAAACCGCTTACACCCCACTCGATGGTACCTCTAATGGGGATTACCCAGACTCCACCGGCTGCTTCCGATACAGCCATCCCCAGCCAACCCATGAGCAAACAGACCATCACAGCAGACAGCACCCACCGCCCGGCTCTAATATAACTTATCCCTGCAGGTGTATAGATCCCCACGTAGATCCCCCTGCCTTTTAGTATATACATAAATTGTAACCGTGAAAACAGAACAACCCGTTGTCCTAAGACAACGGGCTGAAGCCTGTGTTACCGATACTGGCGGTTTCTCCTCTTTCGGGCCGCCTCCGACTTCTTCTTACGCCTTACACTTGGTTTTTCGTAGTGTTCATGCTTGCGCGCTTCGGCTAGAATGCCCGACATACGACACTGCCTCTTGAATCGGCGCAGCGCTCGATCGAGGGATTCATCTTTACCAACTATGACTTGCGCCAACGACTTTCCCTCCCTCCGCCGCTAACGATAGCCCGCGCCTGCGCCTGGAGGTGAACATAAGGCATATTATACCCATTGGTATCAGTTCTCCCAGCTACAGATGCGAAGGTACGAATTCAATCCTATTATATCTGCTCTCCTTAATGCATGTCAACTCTAACCGGGAGGCCACCCAAAGCTCCTGCCCCCCAACAGGTGAAAATGAACGTGGAAGACGCTCTGCGCCGCCTGCTCCCGGCAGTTGACCACCACCCGGTATCCTTCCTCGGCGATACCCTCTTTTTCCGCCAGCTCCTTGATGACCATATGAATGTGGCCCATCAGCTCTTGATCTCCAGCCTCTAGGTCAGCGATGGTGGGGATGTGTTTCTTGGGGATTACCAGGATATGGACCGGTGCTTGGGGGTTAATGTCTCTAAAAGCCAAGACCGTATCATCTTCGTAGACTATATCACTGGGAATCTCTTGGGAGATGATCCGGCAAAATAGGCAGTCAGCACCCATGACTTCACACCTCCTCCCCTGGGATCTGGTTATCTACTCTTGCATCCTGTTTGCTATTTAAGCTGTTTCCACCACCGCTCCCCAGATTCCTTCTTCATCTGCACCGGTGATGGACACCCTTTCTATGTCCCCGGGACTGCCAGCCCGCCGATAAGCCTTGACCATAACATAATTGGGCGTATGTCCCTGCCACAAATCTCCTTGACCATCAATGCCAGCCTCTTCCCACAAGACCTCCACTTCGCCGTCGATAAATCTCTGGTGAAAGGCCCTGCTCAGTTCTTTCCCCAGTTGAATCATCTGCTGACTCCGTTCATTCTTGACCTTGGTCGGAACTTGATCGGGAAAGCCGGCCGCGGGAGTCCCCCGCCTAGGTGAATAGCGGAACACATGAAGGCGGCTGAAGGCCAGTTCTCCCACGAACTTGAGGGCAGCTTCAAATTGACCATCGGTCTCCCCTGGGAACCCAACGATAATGTCAGTCGTAATGGCCACATCCGGTATCCTTTCCCGCACCTTGTCAACAACCCCGCGGTATTCAGCTAAAGTATACGGACGCCGCATCCGTTTCAGAACCTCATCATGGCCGGCCTGCTGAGGAATGTGAAGGTGGGGTCAGGCCTTGGGGTAATCCTTGAGAACCGTGATCAGCTCATCATCGATTTCCGGTGCATCGACGGAACCCAGTCTAATTCTCTCCAACCCATCTATTCCGTGAATCGCCCGGATCACATCCGCCAGGCTGGCAGGTGGCTCAAGATCCCGGCCGTAGAATCCCAAGTGAATACCGGTGAGGACGATCTCCTTAAAGCCCTGGTCTGCCAGGCGCTGTGCCTCATCTATAACAGCTGCCATGCTCCGACTGCGGCTCGGCCCCCGGGCATAGGGAATCTTGCAGTAGGTGCAAAACTGATTGCAGCCCTCCTGGATTTTCATTGCCGCCCTGGTGCGGCCGCTGAACTCCTTAACCGGCAGTTCTTCAAACTCCCTGGCCTGAAAGATATCCCCCACCACGACTCGCGGCCCATGCATCAGCGCTATTTCTTCAACTAAATCCACAATCTGGGCCCGGTCTTGGGTGCCGATGACCAAATCAACACCGTCGATACCGGCCACCTCGCCGGGCGCAGTCTGAGCATAGCAGCCTGTAACTACCACTATTGCCTCTTCATTGCTGCGTATAGCCCTGTTAATTGCCTGCCTGGACTTTCGTTCACCGGTGCCGGTGACTGTACAGGTGTTGATGACATAGACATCTGCCCGCTGGGGAAAGTCTACGATGATATACCCCCGCTCCCGGAACAGTTCCATCAGGGATTGGGTATCGTATTGATTGAGCTTGCATCCCAAGGTATAAAAAGCCGCTGTCTTCTTGGGCATCCACTACGTCCTCCTCATCTTTCCCAGCATCCTGTACGGATACGCTAGTCCGGCAGGCACTACCCCTGGACTCCAACAATTACCCCCGGGGTTCTAAGTAGAAAACATCGCCCCATATGTAATCATCCTTGACATACAGCATCCCATAGGAACCCATGGGCATCATCCGGCGGTCAGTGGGCGACCCAGGATTAAAGAGCAGCACATCACCGTGCCATTCGTTATACGGCCTGTGGCTGTGGCCAAAAACAACACACTGAACTCCCGAAAAAGACTGCAGCGCCCTCAGGGGGGTGTTGTAGCCGGGTCCGTCGCCGTGGATGAGGCCGATTCTGACTTTCCCTACATCTATTATCCGGCGCCGCTCCAGTTTCATCCGCAGCTCTCCAGTATCCATATTGCCGGCAACGGCCTCAACCGGGGCCAGGGTAGCCAGCTCTTCAATCACCGACCATTCCATAATATCCCCAGCGTGAAGGATCAAGTCCACATTGGCAAAAGCGGTGAAGATCTCAGCCGGCAGGAACCTAGCCCGCATGGGTATATGAGTATCTGATAGCACTCCTATGCGATAATCGACTCTAATTTTAGCTGCCTCCTCTACTTACCGGTATTATCCCAGCTCACCACGTTGGTACAAGATTAGGGCTGCTGTGATGGGGCCTGCGGTCTCGGTCCTCAGAATCCGGGGCCCGAGGCTTACTGTCAAAATACCGGCCGCGGCTGCTTGCTGCACCTCTGCTTCACTAAAGCCCCCCTCAGGCCCAATAAACAGCCAAGTATTCAAGGCCCTGCCGGCGTCATCCCAGTCTGCGGCGGAAGTCAAGACCTCCCTCAGCCCCGTGCCGGTGCCGGCAATTTCCTCCCAGGGAATCAACCCCAGCCGTCCTCGGTCATCCATCAAGTACCTATCGATGCACTCCCGCCACTGCAGAGGGTGGTGGACTTTGGGGATCACCGCCCGGCGGCACTGCTTGGCAGCTTCTTTGGCAATCCGCTGCCATCTTTCCACCCTCCGCCCCGCCTTACCGGCAGTGAGCTGGACGATGGTCCGTTCGGTAATGACCGGTATGAACTGCGAGATTCCTACCTCAGTGCCCTTTTTAATGATAAGGTCCATCTTGTCCGCTTTTGGCAGCCCCTGAACCAAGGTGATCCTGGTCCGGGGCTCCCCGGGACTTACAATTCGCTCCCGGATGCGGGCCGCGGCAGCATCGGGCAGGACCTCTTCTAGGATGCCGTAATACTCCATCCCGGTACCATCGCAGATGGTTACTGCATCCCCTGGCCCAAGGCGCAGTACTCTGGCCAGATGGGCCAGTTCTTCTCCCTGAATGGTGACCATATCGCCGACGATCTGGTCCGGTTCAACAAAAAAACGTGCTGTCATTTGCGGCTCACCAAGCAGACCCACTCTGCTTCCACATCTTCTTCCACAAGCTGCAGCCCCGCAGCCTCCAGCGCCTCCACCACTTCATTCCGACGCTCAAGGATGATTCCAGAGGTGATAAACAAACCGCCATCCACCAGCCGCTGGACCACCTGAGGCACTATGTCGATGATCACATCGGTAATAATATTGGCCGCGATGAGATGGGCCTGACCTTGGAGGATGTCGATGGTTCCAACCTCTACTGAAATTTTGCCCTGTAGCCCATTGTACATAACATTTTCTCGGGCTGCAGCAGCTGCCACCGGATCCAAGTCACAGGCTTCCACCCGTCCAGCACCCAGCTTGGCGGCTGCCAAGGCCAGGACACCGGAACCTGTCCCAACATCATAGACCAGCCAGCCGGGTTGCAGCCATTTTTCCAGCTGCCGGAGGCAAAGGCGGGTAGTCTCGTGCTCCCCCGTACCGAAGGCCATGCCTGGATCTAGTTCCACAACTACATCTCCCGGCTGGGCTGCATAATCTTCCCACCGGGGTTTGATGACAATCCGGTTTCCTACCCGGCGGGGATGATAGAACTTCTTCCAGTTTTCGGCCCAGTCAGACTCCCATACCAACTCGGCATCAACCCTTACCGGGTCAACATTCAGCCCCAGCTCCCCCAGGCCCAAGACTCGCTCCTTAATAGCGTCCATCACAGGAGCTCTTCTGCAGTCCCCGGCCAAATACCCGATTACCTTCACAGGCGTATCGGGCGCCACCGGCTTCACTGCTGGATACAACTCTCCGTAGTGGTCCTGCCCGGAGACCTGCTCCCAGACTCGAGGATCTACAATCTCAATCCCGCCGGCCCCCGCCGCCATGAGAATCTCCGCCACCGCCTCCACAGCTTCCGGACCAATGGCAACTGTAACCTTGGTCCAACATCCTTCTGTCATTATCCTTCGCCACCTTTGCCCTTCAATCAGCGCCCTAGACCGTCAATGGCCTCCTTCACTCGGCCGAAAAAGCCCTTATCGTTCTGTGGTCTAACCGATTCCCCGAGGCTTTCGCCCCACTGGCGCAAGGCTTCCTTCTGCTTAGGCGTGAGATTAGTGGGAGTCTGAACCTTAACGATCACATGCTGATCGCCCCGGCCGTAACCCCGCAGCTTGACAATGCCTTTGCCTTTGAGCCGAAAGGATGTTCCCGTTTGTGTCCCCTCAGGGATCCTAAGCTTCACCTTCCCGTCTAGGGTGGGAACCTCAATCTCATCGCCTAAAGCCGCCTGGACGAAGCTGATGGGTATCTCACAGTAGACATCATTTCCCTGGCGTTGGAAAATCTCATGGGGTTGAACCGTAATAAAGACATAGAGATCACCGGGAGAACCGCCTCTAGTGCCGGCTTCTCCTTCACCGGGGACCCGCAGGCGGAAACCATTATCGATGCCGGCGGGAACCTTAACCTTGATCCGCCGTACCCGCCGCACCTGACCTGTGCCCCCACACCTGGTACACTTGGTCTCTACAGTCTTACCCTCACCGGCGCACCGGGGACATGTCCTGACATTAACAAAACGGCCAAAGGCAGTCTGTTGCACTTGCTGCACTTGTCCCGTCCCGTTACATTCAGGACAGGTATGGATAGGCGTGCCAGGTTCTGCCTGATTACCGTTGCAGTGGGGGCAAGTTTCAGTGCGGGGCACTTCTACCTCCGTCTCGACACCAAAGGCAGCCTCTTCAAATGTGATTTGCAGATTCACGTGCACGTCGGCACCCCGTTGGGGACCCCTCTGGCGCTGGCGGCCCATGCCACCGCCGAAAAACATGTCGAAGATATCACCGAAACCGTCGAAATCACCAAAACCGCCAAACCCGCCGAAATCTCCAAAATCGCCAAAACCTCCGAAGCCGCCGGTACCGTTGGGCCCTTCAAAGGCTGCGTGCCCATACTGATCGTACTGCCGCCGCAGCTTCTCATCGCTTAGAACCCGGTAGGCTTCGTTGATTTCCTTGAATTTTTCCTCGGCATCGGGATCCTCTTTATTTACATCGGGATGCAACTTGCGCGCGAGGCGGCGGTAAGCCTTCTTGATCTCCGCCTCAGAGGCGTTTCGATCAACCCCCAGAACCTCGTAGTAATCTCGCTTGGCCATAAGTGCACCGCCTTTTTGTGCCAGTTCAATGGTTCTTCATCAAGACTTCTGACAGTAATGTATCACAAAACTGCTTGACAAAAAAGGAACCTGTGGCAGATGGCGGCGGCTGAGGCCGCCGCCCAAAGAACTTGACACAGGTCATAGGCTTCATATCACCAATCCGCTGTTGGATTACAGTGTACCGTGATCTACCGGATCATATTTCCTGAGGCTGAGGACATATTTATTTCTGTTGGTCATCATCCACTACTTTATAGTCGGCATCGACGACCTTTTCTCCCCCGGGCCCCTGACCTTGGGCGCCACTGGTACTGCCTGTACTCCCAGCGGTACCGGCCTGGGAGTACATTCTGGATGTCACGCTGTGTAGGGCAGCACTTAAAGCCTCCATTTTATCTCTAATGGCCTGCACATCGTCACCTTGGCTGACCCGGGATAGATCATTCTTCGCTGCTTCAATCTTGGCCCTTTCATCACTGGTAACCCTGTCCCCCAGCTCTTTCAGGGTCTTATCTGTAGTATAGATCAGCTGCTCTGCCTGATTTCTAGCTTCTACCAACTCTTTGCGCCGTTTATCTTCTTCGGCATGTATCTCGGCATCCCGAACCATCTTCTCAATTTCGTCTTGTGACAGCGCACCGGACGAGGTAATAGTGATCCGCTGCTCCTTGCCGGTACCCAGGTCCTTAGCCGATACATTGACGATGCCGTTTACGTCGATATCAAAGGTGACCTCGATTTGAGGAACACCCCGGGGAGCAGGGGGAATCCCAGTCAGCTGGAACCGTCCCAAGGTAATATTATCTGCCGCCATGGGCCGCTCACCCTGGAGCACATGGATATCTACCGCCGTCTGGTTGTCTGCCGCGGTGGAGAAGATCTGTTTCTTACTGGTGGGGATAGTGGTATTGCGCTCGATCAAGACCGTCATGACACCGCCCAACGTCTCAATTCCCAAAGACAGCGGCGTCACATCCAACAACACTATATCCTTGACTTCGCCTGCCAAGACTCCAGCTTGAATGGCAGCACCCAAGGCTACGCACTCATCGGGGTTAATGCCCTTGAAAGGCTCCTTGCCCAGCTTATTCTTGATCGCTTCCTGAACTGCCGGAATGCGGGTAGAGCCGCCGACTAAGATCACCTTATCGATTTCATGGGGCTTGAGTCCTGCATCGTCCAAGGCCCGCTGCGTCGGCCCCATGGTGGCCTCTACCAGATCAGCTGTGAGCTCGTTAAACTTAGCCCTGGTGAGGGTGATATCTAGATGCAGAGGGCCAGATTCGCCGACGCTGATAAAGGGCAGATTAATATTAGTACTCTGCAGACCCGACAGCTCGATCTTGGCCTTCTCGGCAGCTTCCTTCAGCCGCTGCATGGCCATGCGGTCCTTACTTAAATCCACCCCTGTCTCTTGTCTAAACTGCTGAATTAGGTACTGTACAATTCTCTCATCAAAATCGTCTCCACCCAGCCTGTTGTTGCCGCTGGTGGCCAGCACCTCAAAAACTCCATCGCCTACTTCGAGGATGGATACATCGAAGGTGCCGCCTCCCAAATCAAAGACCAAGATCTTTTGCTCGTGCTCTTTGTCCAACCCGTAAGCCAGGGAGGCTGCGGTGGGCTCGTTGATAATCCGCAGAACATCCAGTCCGGCAATGGTCCCCGCATCCTTGGTCGCTTGCCGCTGGGCGTCGGTAAAATAGGCGGGAACTGTAATCACCGCCTGGATAACAGGCTCACCTAAGTAGTTTTCCGCCTCTTCTTTAAGCTTGCGGAGAATCATACTAGAGATCTGCTGGGGAATATACTCCTTGCCGTCGATGGTGACCTTATAGTCTGTACCCATGTAGCGCTTGATGGACTGGATGGTCCGCTCGGGATTGGTCACTGCCTGACGTTTGGCCACCTGCCCCACCAGAAGCTCACCGTTCTTGGAAAAAGCCACCACAGAGGGCGTTGTACGGCTCCCTTCTGAATTGGGAATAACAACAGGTTCCCCGCCTTCCATGACAGCCACTACAGAGTTAGTTGTGCCGAGATCAATGCCTATGACTTTTCCCATGCATATTCCTCCTCATCTGCAGCCAACAAGCCTTCACAAGGCGTTAAAAAGTCTAATTATCTGCCTTGCCGACCTTGACAACTGCAGCTCTTAGCACCCGTTCCCGGAAAGTATATCCCCTCTGGAACTCCTCAAGTATCCGGTTTTCCATCTCCGGATCTGCAACGGTTTCTACCATTACCGCCTCATGCAGGTTTGGATCAAAAGTCTCTCCCAAGGCTGCAATTGGTTCCAGTCCTTCTTTAGATAGAATGTCCAGGAACTGCCTGTAGACCAACTGTACACCTTCCCGGATGGAGGCTGCGCTGGCATCACTGTCTACAGCCAGGGCCCTTTCCAGGTTATCCAATACCGGCAGAAGCTTTCCGACCAGCTCCTCATTGGCCCGGACAATCTCTTCCTGCAGGTTCTTACGGCTGCGCTTGCGGTAGTTGTCAAAATCGGCGTGAAGTCTCACTAGCTGCTGGGTTAGTTCCTCAACCCGCTGCTGCAGGGAGACAACTTCATCCTTGAGTGCCTCCGGGTCAGGGGACTCAGCGTCTTGGTCTGGAGACTCCTGTCCTGCCTCAACTTCACCCTTCCCATCCTGGCCGTCCTTGATCCGCTCTTCGCCGCCCTGACCCGCATCCATCTGCCTCTCCTCCCCTTCTCCTTCCCCTACCATCTCCACATCATCTATCTCCGTATTACAGCCCGAGACCCTCGGCTCCTCAAGCCCGGAGCCCTGTTCATCAGTGGGGCAAGTGCAGTCGCGGCAGCGGCAGCCGCCGACATCGCGTTTCTGGTACAACTCCTGGTTGTTTTTCATGAAAAGCGGCGCAAGAAGCCCCGATTGGGGTGCATGCGCCTTCTCTCCTTTCTCCCTATTAACCGGTCAATCCGACGGCTTTCCTTACCCGGCTGCAAGGGTATATTTCCTAGTGACGCCGGGTCTCTGACAACAGAGAACTGAGGCTGTGGGCTATACCCTCAACTATAGACACCACTTTATCATAATCCATACGGGTAGGACCGATTACGCCGATACTCCCCACCACTTGGCCGTTGACCTCATAGGTAGCTGTGACCAGACTGCAGTCCTGGAATCCCTCATGGGTATTCTCACTGCCGATGGTAACTTGCATCCCCGACCGATTGAGGGCTCTGTTTAGCACCGACCAGACTGCTCGCTCATCGTCTAATATATTGAGCAGTCCCCTAGCCTTTTCGATGTCTTTGAACTCCGGCTGACTCAACAGATGGATAGTGCCGTCGATAAAAACCTGTTCTTTCTTTATATTCCTCAAACCCTTGGTGAGTAAATTCAAGGCTTCAGATACCAATGCTTCATCTGCTATCTCATCCCGCAGCTCTCCTACCAGGGAGCTGCCGATATCGGCCAGAACTACACCGGATAGCCTGCGTTCAAGAAAGTGGTTGATCCTGCTTATTTCTTGGACAGTCAAAGGCCGGGAGGTTTCCACAATCCGGCTCTGGGAAAAACCGGGATCCACCACTAACACCAGCAGCACATTGAACTCATCCAGAGGTATCAGCTGGAGACAGCGAATTGTCCCCCTGGTTAGATTGGGTGCTACTACAATAGAAGTATACTGGCTTAATAGAGCCAATAGCCGCACACTCTCCTGAACAATATCCTCCATCACCTGTTGGGCTTGGAGCGTCGCATGGATCCTTTGCAGCAGCTGTCTAGACAGCTGCTGCGGATCCATGAGGACATCGACGTAAAAGCGGTATCCTTTTTCAGATGGAATTCGGCCGGCGGATGTGTGGGGCTGTTCCAGGTACCCATCTTCTTCCAAATCAGCCATCTCATTGCGGATGGTTGCAGGACTCACTCCCAGACCATACCGGCGGGCAATGGTCCGGGACCCTACCGGCTCAGCAGTATCAATGTAGTCACGGGTGACAGCCTTCAGTATCTTCCTTTTCCGCTCATCCATCGGCATCATCACCACCCTTTTCGTTAGCACTCACCTAGAAAGAGTGCTAACATATCCATATTAAAAATAGCACCCGGTACCGCTTTTGTCAAGATCAGAGAAAGGCCGCCTGGACTTGGTTGGCCAGCAGCAATCCCCGCTCGGTGAGGCGCAGGCGCCCCTGGCTTAGCTCCAGAAGACCCGTCTCCATCAAACCGGTAATCTCTTCCTCCCATAGCTCCCAAACGGATAGACCAAACCTAGCCTCCAGCTCAGGAATAGAAACGCCTTCCCTTAACCTCAGGCCCAGCATGATAGTCTCACCCAGCTGACCCTTTTGATCCAGCCTTTCAGAGTATGCCTCCGGCAGGATCCCCGCGGCTAGTTTCCGGATATACTCCTCCAAGCCGGCAGTGTTGCCCCACCGCCTTCCGTCCCAATAGGAAAAAGCAGCGGCACCCAATCCTATGTACCAGCGGTTCTCCCAGTATATTCGATTGTGTCGGGATTCATAGCCCGGCAAAGCGTAATTGGAGATCTCATAATGTTGGTAGCCCGAGTCGGTTAGGTACTGGTGCGTCCACTGCAGCATGGCAATGACTTCATCCTCCGGCGGGAGCTGTAACCTGCCTTGGGCCTGGAGTGCACAGTAGGGAGTAGACTCTTCCACAGTCAGTTCATAGCAGGAAAGATGCCTAGGCCGCAGCCCGACGGCTTCGGTGAGGGTCATCTGCCAATTCTCTAGACTTTGGCCCGGCAGACCCAGCATTAGATCCAGACTGACGTTGATAAACCCGGCCCGCCGCGCCCATTCCACCATCTGATAAACCTCTCGGGCAGTATGGATCCGGCCCAGCCGCGCTAGGAAAGTGTCATCAAAGCTTTGCGCCCCTATGCTCAAGCGATTGACTCCCAAGCGCCGCCAGGTGCGGAGCTCCTCCAGACTGCTGGTTCCTGGATTGACCTCTATAGTAATCTCAGCTCCCGTTTTCAGGGGAAAGCAGCTAATTACACTCTCCAGTATCCGGGCGATGTGATTTGCTTCCAGCAGCGATGGAGTGCCGCCGCCGATATACAAGGAGAAAAAAGCCTCCGGCATGAGCTCTACTGCCTCTAGCCAATCCTTTCGCAAGGAAACTTCTTGAACTAGAGCATCGACATATGCCTGGAGGCCGCCGGCATCACCTGGCTCTAGAGGGTAGGAGACAAAGTCGCAGTACGGACACTTCCGGAGACAAAAGGGGATGTGGACATAAATACCCGGTCGGTCAATCCTCAATACTAAGCACGGCCATAAAAGCTTCCTGGGGCACTTCCACAGACCCCAACTGCTTCATCCGCCGCTTTCCCTCCTTTTGACGTTCCAGCAGTTTCCGTTTGCGAGTAACATCTCCGCCGTAACACTTGGCCAACACGTCTTTGCGCAAGGGCTTGATGGTTTCTCTGGCTATAATTTTGGTCCCTATGGCTGCCTGAATCGGGACTTCAAAGAGCTGACGGGGTATAACCTCCTTGAGCTTCTTGGCCAAGGCCCGTCCCCGGTGGGCAGCTCCATCCCGGTGGACAATACAAGACAGGGCATCTACCGGGTTGCCGTTTAAGAGAATGTCCAGTTTAACAAGATTGCCTTCCCGGTAACCAATGGGTTCATAGTCTAAAGATGCATAGCCCTTGGTTCTGGACTTGAGCCGGTCAAAGAAATCCATAATAATCTCGCTCAAAGGCATTTCATAGGTAATCTGCACCCGATCGGTGGTAATGTATTCCATATTGACAAAGGTGCCCCGCCGGTCCTGGCAAAGCTCCATCACTGGTCCCACGAACTCCTCCGGGGTCATAATAGCTGCCCGCACATAAGGCTCTTCGATGCGGTCCACTTTGTCAGCAGGCGGCAAAAGGGCAGGGTTATCAATAGAGAGCTCACTGCCATCCCGGAGGTAAACACGGTAGACAACACTGGGGGCAGTGGTAATCAAGTTTAGCTCGAACTCTCGCTCCAGCCGTTCTTGGATGACCTCCATGTGGAGAAGGCCAAGAAAGCCGCAGCGGAATCCAAAACCCAGAGCCACCGATGTCTCAGGCTCGAAGACCAAAGCGGCATCATTGAGCTGCAGTTTCTCCAGTGCATCCCTAAGGCTTACATAATCTTCGTTGTCCACCGGATAAAGCCCGCAGTAAACCATTGGCATTACCCGCCGATATCCCGGCAGAGGCTCCGCCGCCGGCCGCTTGGCTCCTGTGATGGTATCTCCTACCCTGGCATTCTTGACATCCTTCATCCCAGCTGTTACAAAGCCGACTTCGCCCGCGGCCAGTCTCTCCACAGGCACCAGGTGGGGTGTAAACACCCCTAGAGAATCCACCTCAAAGCTCTCCCCGCTGGACATCATCTGGATCTCATCGCCGATGGAGAGACTTCCTTCAATCACCCGGATATATGCCACTACTCCCCTGTATGGATCGTAATGGGAGTCAAAGATCAGCGCCCGAAGGGGCTCCTGAACGCCGCCCGTTGGCGCCGGAATCCGCTGCACGATGGCCTCCAAGATCTCCTCGATACCTTCACCGGTCTTGGCGCTGGCCAGTATGGCTTGGTTGGCATCGAGGCCGATGCTGTCCTCCAACTCCCGTTTTACCCTTTCGGGATCCGCGGCAGGCAGGTCGATCTTGTTAATCACGGGGATAATCTCCAGATCGTGTTCCAACGCCAGGTATAGATTGGCTAAGGTCTGGGCCTCAATCCCTTGGGAGGCATCGATGACCAGTAAAGCCCCTTCACAAGCTGCTAGGCTGCGGGATACCTCATAGGCGAAATCCACGTGGCCGGGAGTATCGATGAGATTTAGGATGTACTCTTCGCCGTCCCGGGCCCGGTAACTAAGCCGCACTGCCTTCAGCTTAATGGTAATGCCCCTTTCCCGCTCCAAATCCATGGAGTCCAGCAGCTGGTCAGCCATCTCCCTCTGGGACACCGTCCCCGTGGCCTCTAGAAGCCGATCAGCCAGGGTAGACTTCCCGTGGTCAATATGAGCAATTATGCAGAAGTTGCGAATATTGGCCTGGCGCATTGTTTACCTCACTTTCGCCCATACTCAAAGTGTATTATAGCACTAGCCTGACTGAGCGACAACTGCACCGCAGTCTCCACACCTTACTATACCATATCTACCAGCCCCTAGGATACGGAGCTCATCATCAACTTCTCCAAAGTTGCCGCCATCCTGCAAGGAGTTAATCCCTTCCCTGCCGAAACGAAAGAGGGAATTGGAGGTTATCCCATGTCTAGCAAACCTTTAGCAAAGACCGCTGTCTTGATGATGTTCTTGATCTTCGTAAGCCGCATTTTGGGATTTGTCCGCCTGCGGGCTGCCTCCGAGGTTTTCGGCCGAACGTGGCATACCGATGCCTTCAATGCGGCCTTTGTGATCCCGGATCTCATGTATTACCTTTTGGTGGGCGGTGCCCTCAGTTCAGCCTTTATACCTGTTTTTACCAGCTACCTGGCTAAAGGAGAAGAAGACGAGGGTTGGAACCTGGCCAGCAGCTTTCTCAACCTTACCTTCCTTACCTTGGTGGTCTTTTCCCTTTTGGGCACGATCTTCAGTCCGCAGCTGGCACCTTTGGTGGCGTACAATTTTACCGGTGAACAGCGGGAACTACTGGTCTATCTCATGCGGATCATGTTCCCGGCGGTTTTCTTCACCGCTTTGTCGGGCCTGGCAGTGGGGGTGCTCAATTCCTATCAGCGGTTTGTCCTCCCCGTCATGGGTCCAATTCTATATAACATCGGCATCATCCTCGGCGCCTATCTATTGGGACCAAGGATTGGCATCGTTGGCATGGCCATCGGGACCGTCGCCGGGGCAGTCGCCAACTTCACGCTTCAGCTGGTCCAGCTAAGACGATGGCGGAGCAATTACCACCTCAAGATCGACTGGCGTCATCCCGGCATGCGGCGGATTTTTGCTTTGATGGGACCAACAGTTGTCAGCTTGTCCATCGCTCAAGTTAATTTGATTATCAGCCAGCATCTGGCCTCCGCCTTGGCCAAGGGGACAATTACAGCCTTGAGCCTGGCCAATCGCCTGATGCAGTTTCCTCTAGGAGTTTTTGCCATGGGGATTTCCCAGGTGATCTTCCCCACCATGACCAGGCAGGCTGCCGTCGGCGACTGGCCTGCCCTACGTCATACCTTCTCCAGGGGCCTGCGAAGCATCTTTTTTATCACAATCCCCTCGGCTGTTGGTCTGTTGGCTCTAGGAGAACCCATCATTCGCCTTCTGTTTCAGGCGGGGGCCTTCGGACCTGAGGACACCGCTGCCACAGCCTATGCCCTGCTTTTTTATGCTCCGGGGTTAGTTGCCCTATCGGGTATTCAGCTCCTTACCAGAATCTACTATTCTCTCCAGGATACTCGCACACCGGTCAAGGTGGGGATACAGGGCGTCATTATCAACACGATTCTGAGCCTCGGCTTTCTGACCCTCACCAATCTCGAGGCTGGAGGCCTAGCCCTAGCTTATTCCATCACCAACATAGTGAATATGACCAGCTACGTTTTGAGGCTGCGGGAAAAAGTGGGGGCCATTGACGGTAGGCGGATTCTTACCTGTATGTTTAAAGCTACTGCAGCGGCCTCAGCCATGGGGATCATTGTCTATCAGCTGGCAGACTTCATCGGCCGACGGGTGAATTTGGCGGCCATCACCGGCAGAGCCATTCAGGTAATCCTGCCCATGGGAATCGGTGCAGTGATTTATTTTCTCTTGACCTGGGGCCTGCGGATGGAGGAACTCAACTTCGTCAGGGAAATGTATAGGCGCCGCCGCAGCTGACTCTACCGGCTCTCAATCTCCAAAAGAGGCTGCATCAAGATGCGGCATCAGGGAACCCCGCGGAGATATGGCATCGGCTCAGCTTCCAGGGACTGTCCGGGACTTGGGCTCGAAGATTTCTATCTGAATAGCTGGGCTGGATGGACCTGTACCGTAGGTGATTCCACCGTTAGAGCCTCCCCGGGGGGTGCTCCGGCTGCCGCTTTGGATCTGCCACAGGGTCTCTGCCACAACGTCGGCTACCAGCTCGGCGGTAAACAAGGCACTCTCCAGTGTATCCGAGTGGGCACCGATCTCCAAGAGCAGAGCTCCTGGGTGTACATGCTGATTGTACCGGGCATTGTCTTTGATCCGTATACCCCGGCAGAGCCCCGGATACAAGCGATCGAAATTGTCCTTGAGGAGCTCAGCGGTTTCCAGATTCCGACGCCAGTTGGCATGCCTGAGGTTGGGACCACCGCCTGTTCCTACGACAATCAGCACCCCGGCCGCAGTCCTGCCCCCCACGGTCTCCATGGTCAACCCCTCATCCCGGTGAATGTCGAATACCAGCTGCAGGCTGGGGTAGCGGTCAACCAGCATCCTGGCTGTCTTCTCTGAATTGGCATAAGAATAGGCAAAGACAGGATAGTCGTGGACCTTTGTAGAATGGACCACGGGGATGCCGTACCGCCTTTCCAGTTCCCGCCTCAGCCGTTCTCCCACCTGAACCACACCTGGAACAGACCCCATACCCGGCTGAGCATAATCCCAGGTATAGCTCTTTGAAGATCTAATGGCAGCATCCCGATACCCTTCACC
>JAAZHE010000134.1 GCA_012510855.1 Bacillota bacterium
GGCCTGACCATGTCTACCATACCAGTGCTGCTGGTTTACCTGGTTTTCCAGAGGCATTTCGTTAAGGGTATAATGGCTGGCTCCCTGAAAGGGTGATAAGCCATCTTGGATATACACTAGCCCGGCGGAGTAGAAGTCTACAAAGCACAGTACCTGGGGCTGGCCATACTACCGGTTACGCCAAGAAATCACTGCCGGGCGAAGAATGCCGGCTCAGCGAGGAGCCGAGGGCGAAGGGAGGGGTACTGGAACGAAGTAGCATTGCATTGATTGCTGGCTGGGGAAGTCTTGGTGCACATTCTAGCTAAGAGTGTTAGAGGAGGAAGAGCTATGAAGAAGCAGGCTGTAGTATTGCTAGTGCTGATAAGTCTTGTGGCAGTATTGGCGCTGCCAGCTGCGGCAGCTGAGAAGATCACCTTGCGGTGGTCCGGGTATTACTCCCTTCAGGATCGCGCCAAAGGTTGGCCAATCGTCGTCGAGATGTATAAGAAGCAGAATCCCAATGTCGAAATAGAGCTTTGGACCGGAGCACAGAACTACAATGAGGCCCTCAGGACACAGTTTGCAGCCGGGGATCCGCCGGATATCGTGGGAATTCAGCACACCAGATTCCTTGACTACGCAGCCAGAGGCTTGCTTGTTGACATCACCGATTTCTTCGAGGAGAACGGATATCGCGAGAGCCTCTACGGCTTGTCACAGGGTTGGTCTGCTTACAACGGCCGGATCTATGGAATGTCAGACAACCCAGCTCCAATTGAGTGGTTCTACAATGTCGGCTTGTTTGAGGATTTGGGCCTGACTGAGCCTGAGACGCTGGATGACCTAATTGCAGCCGGTAAGAAGCTCCAGGCAGCCGGTGTATTCCCCATCGTTTGGGGTTCCCTAGACTACTGGACCAATGTCGCTGTACTGGGTATGATTACTGCTCAGACAATGGGTCTTGACCCCGTATTCGATGCTTTCGAAACCAAGAATTGGCAGATCCCAGGTCGTCTCCAGGCACTGGAGATCATGGTTCTGCTCCGGGATGAGGGCCTAGTGGATCCGCTGATCACCGGCATCGACTACAATGCTTCTGAAGCTATGTTCGTAAACGGCCAAGTAGGTATTTTCCCAATGGGCTATTGGGCAGTCTCCAGCATTGCGGCTTCAAAACCCTATGACTTCCGCTACAGCGTGTTTAAGAAGCCCGTCATGTTTGTGGACAACCCATTCGCCCTTTGGAGTGCCTCCGGCGGCCAGATACACGCTGTTACCACCGCATCTAAGAATCAGGAACAAGCTCTAGATTTCCTCAAGTTTGTCTTCTCAGAGGAATGCCAGGAGATCATCTCCAGAGAAGGGAATATGGTCAGCTCAATGATGGTAACCAACAAGATGTTTGAGGACCATCCGGTAGTTGCCTTAAATCTGGAGCATCTCACTCAGACCAACGAGCATTCTGGTATGCTCATCGACTATCTACCCATCGCAGTAATGGATTCTCTGGGAGTATCTATCCAAGCGATGCTGAATGGAACCATGACTCCTGCTCAGGTTCTGGAGGAGATTCAGAAGGCAGACAAGTAGGATGAAATGGTGTATTAGGGTAGGGGGCTGCTTTGCCAGCTCCTTACCCTCAAACAAAGGGCATTTGAGAGGGCGGGAAATATGAAGCGGGTTTTTATAACTTGGATCTTTCATGGGAACATGCAGTATGACCGGTGGGGACGGGACTATATTCGTAAGGATTTTCCACGGATTTACGAGATGGTTACCCAGGAGTTTCTCAGGTATCCGGAGCTGAAAGGACACGTGCAGCTATCCGGTGTGACCTTAGAATCCCTGGAGCAATTGAACGCCCGCTGTCTGGCAGACCTAAAGGAACTTGAAAAGCGGGGTCAAATCCTGTTTACCGGCACGTACTATTCTGAACCGGTCAATATGTGCATGGATGGCGAAACTGGCCTCCGTTGTGCTGAACTTGGAACTGCTGTTGTTCGTCGGTTGATCGGCAGGGTCAGCGGTTTCTTCCCCCAGGAACAGTCATATCATCCGCAGCTGCCGTGGATCGTGGATCAATTGGGGTTAGGCTGGGTAAGCGTATTTGACCTTCATAGAACGAGTTTCTATCCCTTCATTTTGCGGGGCCTCGATGGAACCAAGGTAGTCGGGGTTCCGAGCTGCCATAACCTGGGGTCTGAGGTATACGAGGCGCTAGAGAACCTTTGGGACAGTGCTCAGGAC
>JAAZHE010000135.1 GCA_012510855.1 Bacillota bacterium
AGATGAAACGCGATATTCTCCGCCACCAGCTGGGCATCCAGCTCTGCAGTCTTAACTTCGACGATTTTGATCTGGCACTGGCGTCCGGTAACGGCTTCGATTTCGTTGCGAAGTGTATCCACTTCCGAGCCGCCTCTGCCGATCACCATTCCAGGTCTAGCAGTGTGCACCGTTAGTTTTAACCTGTTAGCCGCCCGTTCCACTTCGACCCGAGAAATACCCGCGGTATAAAAGCGCTCTTTAATCAACTTCCGCAGGGCCAAGTCCTCGTGGAGTAACTCTGCATAGCTACGTTTATCAGCGTACCATTTGCCCTCCCAGTCGCGGATTATCCCGACCCGCAAACCGATTGGGTTCACCTTCTGCCCCACGCATCTATTCCCCCTTTTCCGCCACAACCACGGTAATATGGCTGGTTCGTTTCCGTATCCTATAGGCCATACCCCTTGCCCTGGGCCTGATGCGCATGAGAGTCGGGCCTTCATCCACATATGCCCGGGCTACGTACAGGTTTTCCCCGTCCATGTCGTGGTTATTCTCCGCATTGGCCACGGCTGACCGCAAGGTCTTTTCAACGATAACGGAGGCAGCCTTGGGGGTATGGCGCAGAATCGTCAAAGCTTCCCCAACATCTTTGCCCCGAATTAAGTCCACTACTTGTCGGGCTTTCCGGGGTGATATCCGTACGTATCTTGCTACTGCCCTAGCTTCCATCCCTTAAACCCCCTTACAGCTACCGAGCTCGTGATGCTTTCTCACTACCGGCATGGCCTCTAAACATCCGAGTGGGAGCAAACTCGCCTAATTTATGGCCTACCATATCTTCAGTAATATACACTGGAACATGCCTGCGGCCGTCGTGCACCGCGATGGTGTGTCCGACCATTTCCGGAAATATCGTTGAACGCCGGGACCAGGTCTTGATGACCCGCTTCTCGCCCTTCTCGTTCATTTCTTTGATCTTCTTGAGCAAATGATCATCTATAAATGGCCCCTTCTTGAGTGACCGACCCATGCATCAATCCTCCCTTCTCGGCCATCGTGAGTCCGACCATGTAGCGGCGAATAGGCCTCTCCACTAAGGGATTGACCCTATCCGCCCCTTTAGCGAGCGTGACGCCGCCGTATAATGAACTTATCCGAAGGCTTGCTCTTCCGGGTCTTTGTACCCAGGGTGGGCTTGCCCCAAGGACTCCGCGGTGTGGGCATACCAATAGGAGCTTTGCCTTCTCCACCACCGTGGGGATGGTCTACTGGGTTCATGGCCACACCCCGCGTCTGGGGACGTCTTCCCAGCCACCGACTCCGACCGGCTTTACCAATGGTAATGTTTTCATGGTCTACGTTCCCAACCTGACCGATGGTAGCGCGGCATTCTAGCAGCACGATTCTATACTCACCCGACGGCAGCCGTAAAGTAGCGTACTTGCCTTCTTTTGCCATCAGCTGCGCAGCGGTACCGGCTGCTCTTACCATCTGGCCGCCTCTTCCCGGATAAAGCGCAATATTGTGCACCATGGTACCCACCGGAATATCCCTAAGCGGCAGGGCATTACCCGGTTTGATATCAGCTTCTGGCCCAGACATAACCATGTCGCCAGGCTTGAGCCCCACAGGGGCCAGGATATAGCGCTTCTCACCATCGACATAGTGCAGCAGTGCTATACGGGCAGAGCGATTGGGATCGTATTCAATCCCTGCAACCTTTGCTGGAATGCCGTCTTTATCTCGACGAAAATCAATGATGCGATACTTCCGCTTGTGTCCGCCGCCCCGATGGCGTGCGGTCTTACGACCCTGGTTGTTGCGGCCGCCGCTTCGAGACAGGGGAGCGAGCAGCGACTTCTCCGGCTCAGTTTTGGTGATTTCATCAAAGGTAAATCCGGTCATGCTTCTGCGTCCCGGTGAAGTCGGCTTGAACTTCTTAATCGCCACTTGTTTTCCCCTCCTTATTCCATAATCCCAACGCAAGACAGCTGTAGGCCGTCCCATTTGGCCGCCCCGATTACAGTCCTTCAAAGAGCTCGATGCGCTGGCCTTCCTTCAAGGTGACAATGGCTTTTTTCCAATCAGGGCGCTTGCCCTCGTTTCTACCCATGCGGCGCTTCTTGCCCCGTACCCGCATGGTGTTGACCTTCTCTACCTCGACATTAAAAATCTGCTCAATAGCTTCCCTGATCTGGGGTTTGGTAGCCTTGAGATCCACTTCGAAGGTGTACTTGTTCTCCGCCAATAAATCCATGGTCCGTTCGCTGATGATGGGCCGTCGAATTATGCTCCGGAGATCCGCCATTATGCCAGCACCTCCTCGACGACTTCCACAGCCTCTTTAGTCATGATCAGCTGCTCACAGTTGAGCACAGCGTAGACGTTGAGATCCTGGGCTCTAATGGTGTCAACTCCGGGGATGTTCCGGGCTGAAAGAACCACATTGCGTCCATCGCTGCCAGTTACCACAAGGGCTTTCCCCTGCACCTGCAGATTGTTCAAAACTTCAACCATTCTCCGTGTCTTAGGTTCATCAAATTTGAGTTCATCCACTACTATCAAGTTACCGGCACTTACCTTAGATGATAAAGCAGATTTCAATGCTTGTCGCCGGGCCTTCTTGGGCATTGCGAGCCTGTAGTCCCGCGGCTGAGGTCCAAAGGTAACACCGCCGCCTACCCAAATGGGCGAACGGATACTGCCGTGTCGAGCCCTTCCTGTACCTTTCTGCCGCCACGGCTTGCGGCCACCGCCCCTAACCATGGCTCTGGTCTTGGTGGCTACGGTACCCTGCCGCTGATTGGCAAGATACGTTACTACAGCCTGATGCATCAAAGCAACATTCACTGGAGCAGCAAATATCTCGTCTTTGAGCTCCAGCTCGCCCACTGTATTGCCTTGCATATCATATACAGCGACCTTAGGCATCGGATCTGCCCCCTTTCCTTATCACGTAAACTCGCTTTGCAATCTATCTTCCTATTTGCTCTTGACACTGGTCTGCACTCTTACGAGGCTTCCCTTGACACCGGGAACTCCGCCTTTGACCAGGAGCAAATTGCGTTCCGTATCTACCCGAATAACCTCTAAGCCCTGGACAGTTCTCCGCACATTGCCCATCCTGCCCGGCATCCTGCGACCCTTAAATACCCGAGCCGGTCCTGTGGCTCCGTGGGAACCAACTCGCCGGTGGTACATGGAACCATGGCTCATAGGTCCTCTGTTAAAGCCCCACCGCTTAATGACGCCGGCAAAACCTTTGCCCTTGGTCTTTCCAGTAACGTCCACCAAATCGCCGGGCTTGAAGATATCTACCGTGATGGTGTCCCCTACTTTGAGCTCCTGAAATTCAGGTGCATCTTCTATCCGGAACTCCCTCAGATACCGAACACTCTTTACGCCGGCTTTGGCCAGGTGCCCTTTCTCGGGCTTGTTAATTAGGTTTTCACGCTTCTCGCCGAAACCGACCTGGATGGCTTCATACCCATCCGTCTCCTTAGTCTTAACCTGGATAACGGTATTGGGTGTAGCTTCGATCACTGTAACAGGCACTAACCGTCCGTCTTCGGTGAAGACCTGGGTCATGCCTATTTTTCGACCTAAAATCCCTTTTGGCATCTGTTACACCCCCTTGTACTGCCTGCACCGCCTAAATCTCGTTTATAGCTTGATCTCGATATCGACAGCCGCCGGAAGGTCCAGTCGCATCAGAGCGTCGACCGTCTTTGGTGTCGGCTCCAGAATGTCGATCAACCGCTTATGAGTGCGCATTTCGAACTGCTCACGGGAGTCTTTGTGGATGTGCACCGAACGCAGAATCGTATACACATTGCGCTCCGTGGGCAGGGGAATCGGTCCCGAAACGACTGCACCGGTTCGCCTTGCTGTATCTACAATCTTTTCAGCCGAGGCATCCAAGAGTCTGTGGTCAAATGCCTTAAGGCGAATGCGAATTCTCTGTTTCTTGGCCACGGGTTTCCCTCCTTACTTGCGCCTGATTTTCAGACATACTCAGCGAAAATTCCCCGGTCCTTAACCCTTATACTCCGTATCTATCAGGCACAGGGAGACGGACCGGCAACCTCTCGCTTCATCGCAGGGCCGGCAGAGCGTTGGTACCCAAGGGGGATTAGCTCATTTTTCTAATTCTTGCCATATTCTTTTTGGGCAGACAGAGGGGGATTCGACTTCCCGGAATCCCCCCGTTTCCGTCCCCCGCTTGATACAAGCTGGTTTCGGACTCTCTAGGCCGTACGCTCTGCTTGGCAATATTATCACTGGCTTTCCTTAGGCCAGGATCTTTGTCACTACTCCAGCACCTACTGTTCGGCCGCCTTCCCGGATAGCGAACCGGAGACCTTCCTCCATGGCGATGGGTGTAATCAGTTCAGCCTGTACCCGGACGTTGTCGCCAGGCATGATCATCTCTACACCCTCAGGCAGGTTAATCACGCCGGTAACGTCAGTGGTCCGGAAGTAGAACTGGGGACGATATCCGCTGAAGAAGGGAGTATGACGGCCGCCCTCTTCCTTGGACAATACGTAAAGCTCGCTCTCGAACTTCGTGTGAGGGGTAATGGAGCCCGGCTTAGCCAATACCTGACCACGCTAGACCTCGTCCCGCTCAACGCCCCGCAGCAGTACTCCGATGTTGTCTCCTGCCTGAGCCTCATCCAACAGCTTCCGGAACATCTCAACACCGGTGGCTACGGTCTTGCGGCTTTCAGGACGCAGACCAACAATCTCAACATCGTCGCCAACCTTGATGCGGCCCCGCTCAACTCTACCAGTTGCCACGGTTCCACGACCGGTGATGGTGAAGACGTCTTCAACCGGCATTAGGAAAGGCTTGTCAACCTCACGTGCTGGAGTCGGGATATACTCATCCACTGCATCCATCAGCTTCTTGAGAGCCTCGCACCACTCGCACTGGGTGCAGCCGCCGCACTCCAGAACCTTGAGGCCGGAACCGGCAATGACAGGCACCTCATCGCCCGGGAACTCGTACTCGTTCAAGAGATCCCGAACTTCCATCTCGACAAGCTCCAAGAGCTCCTCATCGTCTACCATGTCGGCTTTGTTCAACCATACGACGATGGCAGGTACGCCTACCTGACGGGCCAATACGATATGCTCCCGGGTCTGGGGCATGGGACCGTCAGCAGCGGATACTACAAGGATGGCACCGTCCATCTGGGCGGCACCAGTAATCATGTTCTTTACATAGTCGGCGTGACCGGGGCAGTCCACGTGGGCATAGTGACGATTAGCTGTCTCATATTCCACATGGGAAGTATTAATGGTAATACCCCGTTCTCTCTCTTCCGGAGCCTTGTCGATCTCTTCGAACTTCCTCACGTTTGCCTTACCAATCTTGGACAGAAGCAATGTGATGGCAGCGGTGGTTGTAGTCTTACCATGGTCTACGTGACCAATGGTTCCAATGTTTACGTGAGGTTTCGTCCTTTCAAACTTCTCTTTGGCCATTCTTCTAATCCTCCTTCGCAAGCGGCTCATGTACTGAGCGCCTAGCGCCCTTATTTGCTACCGACTCAGGGCTCGTCCCAGCCCCTCGTCGACTAGCTTCCAGTTTCTTCAACTAAAAGTAGTACTAGATCCTCGCCACTAATTCCTCTGTCATCTCAGCAGGTACAATCTCATAATGGGCAAAGCGCATGACGTAACTGGCTCGACCCTGGGTCATTGACCGCAGGTCAGTGGCATATCCGAACATCTCCTTGAGGGGCACCACAGCTCTGATTACCTGGGATGCGCCTCTGACTTCAATACCTTCTATCCGACCCCGACGGGCGTTCAGATTTCCTAGCACATCTCCCAGAAATTCCTCTGGAGTAACGACCTCAACCTGCATGATGGGCTCCAGCAGAACCGGCCCCGCCTTCTTCATACCCTCCCTGAATCCTAGGGACCCGGCGATCTTGAAGGCCATCTCCGAAGAATCAACTTCGTGATAGGAACCGTCCACTGCAGTCACTTTTACGTCAACTACCGGATATCCCGCCAGCACTCCGCTCAGCATTGCTTCCTTAACGCCTGCTTCGACAGCTGGAATATACTCCTTGGGAACCGCACCACCAACGATCTTGCTTTCAAACTGAAAACCGCTGCCCCTTTCCAGTGGCTCGATTTCCAACACGATATGACCATATTGGCCGTGCCCTCCGGTTTGCCGTATAAACTTACCCTCACTGCGAACAGCTTTGGTGATGGTTTCTCTGTAGGCTACCTGGGGCTTGCCGACATTAGCTGCTACATTAAACTCCCGCTGCAGCCGGTCGACGATGACCTCCAGATGCAGCTCCCCCATGCCGGAAATAATGGTCTGACCGGTTTCTTCATCGGTACGCACCTGGAAGGTCGGATCCTCTTCCGATAACCGCTGCAGGCCGATACTCAAGCGATCTTGGTCCGCCTTGGTCTTGGGCTCAATGGCCCTGTCGATAACCGGGGCAGGGAATTCCAAAGCCTCAAGCAAGATGGGAGCTTCCTCAACGGTCAGCGTATCACCGGTGGTAGTGTTCTTGAGACCCACAGCTGCCGCAATCTCCCCTGAGTAGACAGCTTCCTTCTCCTCCCGGTGATTGGCGTGCATCTGCAAAATCCGCCCGATACGCTCTTTTCTGCCTGTAGTGGCATTGTAAACGTAAGACCCGGCTTTCAACACTCCTGAATAGACCCGGAAAAAGGCAAGCTTCCCCACATATGGGTCAGTCATGATCTTGAAAGCTAAGGCGCTGAAGGGAGCGTCATCGGTCAACTCTCGGGTGATTATCTCACCGGTCTTAGGGTCAGTTCCCTCCACCGGCGGCAAATCGCTAGGTGCAGGCAGATAATCAATGACAGCATCCAGCAAAGACTGGACACCCTTATTCTTAAAGGAAGAACCACACAACACCGGCACAATCTTGGTTGCCAGCGTCCCCTTGCGGAGAGCCCTCTTGATTTCCTCGACGGTGAGCTCCTCCCCTTCAAGGTACTTGACCATCAGCTCGTCATCCAACTCGGCTACAACTTCCAACAGCCTTTCCCTGGCCTCGGTGACTTCCTCGAGCATTTCAGCCGGAATATCTGTTTCTTCCCGCTTAGTGCCCAGGTCATCGGCATAGACAATCGCCTTCATCCGCACCAAGTCTACCATGCCGGAAAAGCTGTCCTCGGCCCCGATAGGTAACTGGATGGGAATGGCATTAGCGCCGAGACGTTTGCGCATCATGTCTACGACATTATAGAAATTGGCTCCGACCCGGTCCATCTTGTTTACATAAGCGATCCTCGGTACCTGGTAACGGTCTGCCTGCCGCCAAACCGTCTCCGACTGGGGCTCTACTCCCCCTACTGAACAGAAAACAGCTATGGCGCCATCCAGAACCCGCAGCGATCGCTCAACCTCTACCGTAAAGTCCACGTGTCCGGGCGTGTCAATGATGTTGATGCGATGGCCCTGCCAATAACAGGTGGTAGCAGCAGAGGTGATGGTAATTCCCCGCTCCCGCTCTTGGACCATCCAGTCCATAGTGGCCGCACCATCATGGAGCTCGCCGATCTTGTGGACACGACCGG
>JAAZHE010000136.1 GCA_012510855.1 Bacillota bacterium
CATTGTAGCACATGATCACCTGCTTGACATTGGCCCGGGCTAGTTCTTCTCCCACTTTCTGGGCGACTCTTACGTTGGTGATGGTATCAGAACCGGTGACAACTTCAGGAGCAGAACCATCGACATTCTTGAAATTGCTGCGAATGAAGTCAGCCCACTGATGGAGCACCTGCATGTTGGTGTCTTTGTTTACCGTATGGACATGTTCCCGCTCATCATCCATCAACACTAACCCAATAGGTGTGGAACGCATTTGCCTACCTCCCTGTGCCGTATTGGAGAACACTCTATCAACATTTTCGTTGCAATGGCGCGTTTTCCTGTCGATTGCGCAAGAAAGGAGTATTTTCATATGATTGCAGGAGAGATAGCAATATTTCCGGCTCATTAATGGCCGGGTCATCCAGCACCTTTTCCAGGAGCCATTCTAGGGCAGCACCAACCTCAGGTCCTGGCTTAAGGTCTAAAGCTGCCATCACTTCATGTCCCCCTATGGCAAGGTCATTAATGGTGAGGATGGTATCACTATCCAGGACAGCCTGCAGCCGGTCCCGCAGCATCCGCCAGTTATGCCAAGCATTGCAGGTTGTCTGCTTACCTAAAGCCAAGATATCTGCCCTGCGAAGTTCCATTAGGTCCATGACATTCTCTTTACCCACCCGGCGGACAAACCGCCTGAGAGCTTTGTCTGTTGATTGTCCGTGAACAGAAAACATGTGCCAGCGCACCAAGGTAGCAACCTTCTCCACAAACTTCTTGCTGTAGCGAAGCCGGGTGAGAATGTCCCTAGCCATCTGTTCACCTTCGACATCGTGTTTGTAGAAGTGAATCCCATGCTCATCTTCAGTCCGCAGCTTGGGCTTAGCCACATCATGGAGCAGGGCCGCCCAGCGAAGTTCCAGCTGGGGAAGGGAGTTATCTACGGCTTCCAGGGAGTGGCGCAAGACATCGAACCGGTGAAAGCTTCCCTGGGTAACTCCATCGCCAAGCGCGACCTCAGGCAGGATCTCCTGGAGAAGCCCGGCTTTATGCATGGTGAGGAGAGTAGCACCGGGCGCCGTGGCCAGCAGGAGCTTACTCATTTCATCCCGGATCCTCTCCATGCTGATTTTTCTTATCAGTGCAGGTTCAACCGCCGCTAGACTCCTTCGGCAGGGCTTAAACTCCAGGGTGGCAAGGAAGCGGAAAAAACGGAGCATCCGTAAGGCATCTTCAGAAAAGCGTGCCTTGGGATCACCTACAGCTCTCAAAATCCGCCGCCTTAAGTCCCGGCGGCCTCCGTAAGGATCGATGAAGTTCTTGGTAATGGGATCGTAAGCGATGGCATTGATGGTAAAATCCCGCCGCTTTAGGTCTTCTTCAATGCTTGTGGAGAAGGATACATCCTGGGGATGGCGGGCATCTCTGTAGATGCCGTCGGAGCGAAAGGTGGTCACTTCTACGGAGATGTCTTTGACTACTGTGACAGTGCCGAACTTGATGCCGGTGGGTATAGTCTTGGTAAATAAAGAAATCACCTGGTCGGGATGGGCGTCAGTAGCCACATCCCAGTCACCAGGTACTTTACCCAGGAGGATGTCCCGGACAGCTCCCCCTACGACGTAGGCCTGATAACCGTTATCCCTTAGGGTGTTGCAGATGTTCAGGACAGCCTGAGGTATCTGATTTTGAATCCTTGTAGAAAAACCGAACATCATCTATTTCTCCATGAGGGTTATGTCAGGGCCGTAGACGAGGATTGGAGGGGCGCTTAGGCCGTGTCTTGCCGTGCCCTCTGGCGTAGAGACAAACTGTTCCATGGCAAAGTCAAGCCTCTGAATGCCATCCAGCTTGGGAGTCGAGGCAGTAATCCGAAGGCCCCGCCAGCCGTAGGAGTAGTTGTGGAAGTCCTGGGGCCTTTCTCCTTCACTGAAGGGTGGGCTGCTCGCCTTTTTCAATCCTCCCCCGTAGACCCTGTCTATCTTTAGTTTACCTGTATAGTTCCCCAAGGAGAAGGTTTTTCCTATGCTGAGGTAGATGGTAGTATCACTTCCCAACTCTGGATCAGGGGTCTTGACATACACTACAGCGTCTTGACCAGCCTCTACGATGCAGCGGTCAACTCGATAGTGCTGAGTTGCTGGGTGTAGACCGATGATTTGGGTAGCGGCAACCACCTGACCGTCCCCAGTACTGACAAAAACCATGTCAGCGGTGCGGTACCCCGATTGAGCATCACCCCGCACCAATGGGTGGGTGGTTACCAGGATGGTCTTGCCGGGTACCTGAATGGGGACCTCTTCAAGGATCCTCTGCCCCAGGAGGTAATAGCCGAATCCAGCCAGGAACTCCTCGGACTCAAATGACGGATTGGCAATGGCAAGCTTAAGCCTGCCCTGGTGCTCCCAGGCGATGGCGTGAAATGAATGAGAAGGGGTAATGGCCACCTTCCCTTGGGCCAAAGGCGCAGCCAAGCTTACTATCAGCAACATGAGAATTACTGCCTGCCTCACTCTAGGCACTTGTATTCATCCTTTCTAGTGTTAGTAAGGATAGGTGGTAATCACGTTGTTGCTGTAGCTCGGCCATAGATACACGTTCTGATTTCCATTAGTGGCTTGCTGCGTCCTTGAGCCCACGTAGTTGTACAGTTCTCGAGCGGTAATCAGTCTATCGCCATTTAGATCGCCTCGTCCTGTCTCTAACGCGTCGGCTAAGTAGTTGGTGAAAATACTTAGCTCGGGATATGTCTTAAAATACCAAGATTCTTCATAACTTCGAGATGAGGCTAGTACCGTGTAGCCAGGTTTTCTAAACGCTTTTGTTGATACCGGGTCGTCATACAAGGTCTCTACTCCGTCAGCAAAGGCTCCGCTGTAGCAGGTGTCGAGTATTAGGGTAACATCATTTACCTCTAAGTGGTTCTTCTTAAACAGATCCTCTATGACCCAGTCCCGCAACTCCAAATCAGTAATTGGACCATCTGCTAAGGCGATAGCGTCGTAGCCGAAATCATCCCGGCTTAGGCCATGCCCTGAGAAGTAGACTACGAGATAGTCATCTTCGTCCATGAGTTCAACAAGCTCCTCCAGGCTACTCCGCAGTCTTTCATAGGTAGCTTCCGTATCTAGGAGGATAGCAATCTCTCCTTTTGCCAAAGCGTTATCGTATTCCAAGATATTCCTCAGAAGGTTTACGTCCATTGCAGGGGCAGCCATGGGCTCTAGAATTTTTGGACTAAAGCCCAAGGGCTCCCACTGCTCGTAATCAAAATCTCCAACACCGATTAGGAGATAGAAGCCTTTACCCTGAAGTTTGACACTACTCGGGACAGAGACTATTATATCTCGAATGATAGTAACATTAATTCTTACTGGTTTGTACAAGTCATGCCAGACTACTAAAGTTCGGGGACCGACTCGAACTCCGGTGAGTGTGAATCGTCCCTTGGCATCGGTTCTGGCACTTATACCTGTGCCCTCGACCTTTACAACTGCACCTGCCAAAGGAACATAACCCTCCGGTGGTGGGTCAATGACAAGGTCTTTAACAAGAAGTTTTCTCTCTGCCTCGTGAAGATCTGAATCCTCCTTCGGCGCGTATACAACCCCCGTCACACCACCTGTGGCATAGCTCCCTCCAAAACACCCACTCATAGCCACCATAATTCCCAACAACACAGCGAGCAAAGCCCATTTGCTCTTTTTCAAAGCCTTCTCCTCCATTTCTCCGTGAGGAATTATTTCCCCGACCTTCCACATTGACTTTGAGTTCATCATGATTACAGTATTTCCCTGGCTTGTCCATATGCGGAATTAGACCTGCTAAAGGCAAAGCCCAGTGATAAAAAAGACCCGGAAAGCCCTCACCAGCAGGCGGGGTAGGATTTGTCTGAAAGATGAAGAAGTTATTAGGTTAAAGAGGGTGGTAACATGTCTGCTTCTGTGAGGTTTCTTCATACAGCCGATCTGCATCTGGGAATCCCCGTTCAGGGGTTTTCCGGTGCGTCTAGAGCGCTGGAGAACCGCTTGATGGAGGCCAGCTTTGAGGCTTGGAGGAGGATCTGCGATGCAGCGCTGGTGTATGATGTGGATTTTGTCTTGGTAGCCGGCGATTTATATCACCAGGAAGCCCGATCGGTAAAGGCAGCCCGGTGTTTGCAGGAAGAGGTTCGGCGTTTAGATGAGGCCGGCATAGATGTTTATGCTGTATACGGCAACCACGATCCTTTGGGAGATCGGCATGAGCTCTTGGATATGCCGAAGAATTTCCATGCCTGCCCTGCGGACGAGCTTGGTTTCTATGAAATCGAGAAGGGCGGCGTTACGGTAGCCAGGATATTGGGAGTTTCGTATA
This sequence comes from Bacillota bacterium, assembly GCA_012510855.1. Classification (GTDB taxonomy): domain Bacteria; phylum Bacillota; class Limnochordia; order DTU087; family DTU087; genus DTU087. The sequence goes on from JAAZHE010000136.1 coordinate 4,336, forward strand.
AGTCCCGCCGGGAGGCCCGGCCGCTGCACGCCATGTTTAGCCCGCCGGATGATGCAGCTATCAACATTGGACTTTTGCACACCGCCCTCGATCCTAAGGACCGCAACTATGTTCCCTGCAGCATGCAGGATTTATTGAATCAGCATTATATGGACTACTGGGCGCTGGGCCATGTCCACCAGCCGCGGATTATCCGGAGCGGCTTGCCGACCATTGCTTATCCCGGCACACCCCAGGGACGCCATCCCGGTGAGCAGGGGGTAGGGGGGTGCCTCTTGGTAGAGCTTTCCCAAGGGAAGGCTGGGGAGATGAAGTTCGTGCCCATTTCGCCCTATGTATGGATGGAAATCGAGATAGCCATTGATGAGCCTTGGGAAAATGAGCCCATCATGAATCTTTCTGATCTTGAGCGGCTCCTAAGGGGAAAGGCAGAGCAGCTTTTAGAGGAAGAAGTCAGGATGCCGGATATCCCCCTTGCAGATACATCCTGGCAGCCGGAGGGCTACCTTGTGCGCTGGGTGTTGACGGGAAGGGGACCGGTTCATGAGCTCTTGGCAGAGGCAGAAGAAGAAAGCGATGAACTGCTTTACTCCCTCCGGGAATTTCAAGAGCATAGGCCTTTCCTTTGGACTGAATCTATCCAAATTCAAACCGGTCCCGCTCTGCCTAAATGGGATGACATGATGGAGTCGTGGCCCCTGGCGAGGCAGCTCAAGCTAATTGCGGAAAGCTGCCTCAGCGATGCTAAGTTGAGAAAGCAGCTTGATAACGCCCTAGGTCAGATTTGGGAAACAAACTACGATCCCGAACATCCCAATGAAACCAAACTGGCCGCAACCCCTGAAGTTGTTGCCGGGATTATAGAACAGGCGAAGGAGCTGGCGTATGAAAAACTGCTGGAAGGGGTTGAGGTGCAGTGAAGATCCAGCGGTTATACATCGGGGATTTTGGCATACTTCGCAATCAAACACTGGACGAGTTGGGACCAGGGTTAGTTGTCATCGGCGGACCGAATCGGTCCGGTAAGACTACCTTTATGCAGGTTTTGAGATATCTCGCTTATGGTTTCCCCCAGGGAGCCAACTTACCGCCGCCGACCCATGAGTACCATGTGGAAGCGGCTATGACTCTAGACGATGAGCTGTGGCACCTGCGTCTAACGGGACATAGCAAGCCCCGGGTTTCTCGACCCCAGGGTGAACCAGGCAGCATAGATTCGCTCTTTGGCGGACTAGATATGTTCACCTATCATCAGCTGTTTACCATCAGCCTAGATGAACTGCGGCTTCTGCCGGAGGGAGTAGCAAAATCAGAGCAGGCGAAGCTGCAGTCTGTTTTGTTAGGGGCAGGACTTGCCCACATAGCAAGGCTCCCGAAACTGAAAGCGGAACTAGAAGCTGAAGCGGAAAGAATCGGGGGAAAACACGGCAACCCGAAGGTCAGGATGTTCAAGCCGTATTACACCCAGATCGAACAGGGGATCCAACAGCGGGATGATGCCCTGGCCGCAATGGACGAATACCGAACCATGGTGGAGCGGCTGGCAGATATTGAAGCCCGGATTGAGGATTTGAAGAATCAGCAGGATGCCGCCGCTCAGCATGTTGTTAGGATGGAGATACTGCTTCGCAACTATGAAGATTATTTTCGGTGGTCTGAATTAGGCCGCATCTTGTCTGAACCAAAGGTCCAGCGGCTCCTTAGCCATTATCCAGACGGACTATTGGAAAAGGCTAGGGTTCTTCAAGAAAACTATGAAGCTGCTTTAGGGGATTTTGAGGAGAAGCTTTCTGCTCTCCGTCACCAGGCAAAGGACAGGGATGTAAAGGAATGGCAGGAAGCCCTGCTGGCAAGGGCTGATGATCTTGACCTGGCCTTCCGGAATTTATCCGGCATCTTTGCCCGCATTAATACCTATGAGAAAAGACGGGAAGAGCAGCAGCTAGAGGAACGTCGTTTGCAAACCGACATCCTGGCAATGGACCCAACCTGGAGAGGGGACTTTGAACATCTGGACAGGATAGTTACAGAAGTGGATGAAGATCAGCTGCTTCGGGCCGTGCGGGAACATCAGATTCTAGAAGAAGCGGACCGCATTATCCAGCGGCTTAAGCAGATAGACGTGGCGGACTTCGGCAAGCAGTTTAGAACCTATGCCGCGGGTGCTGCTTTGGCCGTGGTGTTGGGGGTAATCATCGGCATTGGGGTGCCTGTATTGGGGATTGGCCTTGCCGTTGCAGGTGTGGTGGGGCTTGGACTCTACTATGTCCATCGCACCATCGCCGATAATATCGTCAGAGATGAACGGCGCACCCTTAGGGAAAAACTGCAGGAGATCGCAAGCTCAATTGGTCTTCCTTTAAAGGCCGTAAGCAGCGAGGGATTCCAGCAGTTTGAGATGCGCCGCGAGCAAGCGGAAACGAGACTGGAATTTTACCGGGATATTCTCGGCCTGACGGAAGCCGCGGATGGCCAGCGCTATGCAGCGCGGCTGGCTGAATTTAGGCAGTTGTGGCATAGACATAAGGATCTAGAGCGCCAAGCAGGGGTGCTTGAAGACGAGCTTAACGCAATCTTGCCGGAGCTTGAGAAGCTGTCTGAACTGGCTGGTGAGCTGGGAGATTGGACTGAAGATGTCGAGCCGACTGCCGCTTCTTTCAGCCGCTTGGCCATCGCAATTGAGAAGGCCTGGGAGGACCTGCAGCGGGCTAAAGAGGTGCAAGATGCCAAGATCAAGCTGGCTGGCCTTGAGGGACGTATTGCTGGGTTGATTGGAGAAGCCCGGTACTTTGGGGAAGAGGTTGACAGTCAGGTGCAGCAAGACCCCTCTAGGCATCTGGAGGCAGTTATTGAGGCAGGGGAGGAGCGGGCTAAGTATCAAAGGTATGTTGAGGAAAGGATAACTATTGCCCGAAGGATCAGGCACTCTCTGGGCCGCAGGGAAGGCGCTGCCTTGCAGACAGCTCTAGATGAGGCCGCAGCTGTCAGAGATAGGGATGGGGCGCTGTCGGAGGCAGATTACCTGAAGGTCCTAGATAGCCTCTATCAGGAATATCC
>JAAZHE010000137.1 GCA_012510855.1 Bacillota bacterium
CATCTTGCATCAATACTACGAAACGACTTGACTGAGGTTTACCAGGAGCCGTGTACGAGGCCCGTACGCACGGTTCTGTGAGAGGGACAGCGCTAGAAATGATCAGCTAGCGCTGCCCTACTCGATTTACATCTGCGGTAAGGTGCGGTGAATCAGGAAAGAAGTCCCGTTTCCGAAAAATAGCTGCTGCGTATAGTGAAACTGGGCCTGGGTTAGGCTGTGATTCTCGGCGTGTGGGAAGGGGGTAATAAAATGTTAGATGAATCACTCATCGTCCTGCTCGTAATCGCGCTGGCAGTGGTTGTAGTATTTGTCATCGAGGAGATTGCCTAAGGCAGATTGCCCTAGGCAGCTATGAGAGACTCTGTGTAGTCGGAAATAGGAGTCCTTTCCTATATGCGAAGGGACTCCTAAAACATAGTATATACAAGAATAACCACTACCCCTTAGGAGGCAAGAAGATGGGCCGCAAAGCTGGACACAGAAGAATAAGGGATTGCCTATTGGACCTTTTAGATAACGACTTACTCTTGTTGGTACTAATTGTGCTGTTGGTCGTTGTCTTATTCCTGATCTTGATCTGACTGCTGCGAATCCTTTGAAGCCTACTTAGTTGAGGGCTTATAATGCGGTTGTTAAAGGAGGCGATCTGATGCCTGAGGATCAGGAAACACGGGAAATCTCAACGGAAAGGCTGTTTCAGAATGTGGGAGTTGTTCTGAACGGTCTAGGCAATTTGGTGGAAACAGTGGAACGTCTTCTCACATCCCTGAACGGCATAGCCAGGAATCTTCAGTCAATGGAGGAAGATGGTTCCCTGTCCCGTTTGCTGGAATTACTTCAGTCGGCTGAGCAACAGACTGTTGTGGCAGAGCAACCCCGGAGGGGTAAGAGATCACGCAGGGATGATGATGAAGACTAGTACGGGCCCGGGGCGAATGGAAGACTTACGGCACTCGTTGCGCGGGGGCCGTTTTTTTATGCCAAAGGCAGTCAAACAGGGGTGGACTACTGCGCACTATCACCGTGACCTTAGAGATTGGCTATCCCTCGGAAGATAGGACAGCATTCCCGTTTCGGTAAGTCAAGGGGATTCGTATAGTAGAGCAGGCAACCTTTGTTGCTGCTCAACGGATTCAAAGCTGAAAGGGAAAGGGGGACTTAGCATGTCAAGAGGTGGTGGGAACTTGGATGAGTTACTGATCGTCTTGTTGGTCATCGCCCTTGCCGTTGTTGTAGTTTTCGCAATCGAGGAACTCGCTTAGTTAGGGTTTCGATAGGGCGACTTGAGGATCTTAATTCAGAGTTCAGCGGAACGCACTAGCCCTCTTCACAGCCCCCTCCCTGTTGGCGGGGGCTGTTGCTTCTTGCTGAGAACGGTATCATGGCGGGATTAAGGATGGGTGCTGATGCCCGCGATTGCACCAGCTTGGCAGTAAGTCACTGCCGTCTATGGAGAGATACGAAAGAAGAACGAGACCCCGTGTTTGGGTTTGGTTGACGAAACCTAGAGGCTATGGTATAGTAACCCTGGGTTTTCGGTGTGTTGTCATAGTCTCATTTGTGAATGTGCGCACTAGGTCAAGCATCCAGCGATATCTGACGATTGACCATAATTGACAGCACGAAAACCTATCCTTTGCTTGTCCCCACAGCCCATTTCCGCCGGCAGCCGTAGAACTACAGCTGCTGGAATTTTTTGGAGAAAAGCAGCTGCTTCAACAGAATACATAGGCAGAATGAAGAGGGAGATGCTATTACAGCACACGGCAATCTTGCCAGCATTGACCAGGACTAGTCGCTATGCTATAGTTATTCCGAAGGTCTTAGAAGAGCGGAATGTGTAAGGAGCTGAATTCTGTAGAACTTAAGATGGTTCGCGGGGGAGCTGGCTCCTTTGCCTCGAATAGACTCTGGGGATCATCACTTACTCCGAGGAATCGGGAGTCTGGAAGGGAGCTTCGGGACTGATGAAGTCCCGATGTTTGAAAGCTGTATGTTAAAGGAAGCAGCGGGATGGGGAAGTTGGAGGAAAAGGGACAAGCAGGGGTGAGAGGTTGGAATCCCGGTCTACCGGTATTGGCCCTCATGGTGTTGTTTGTTCTCCATCAAAATCACCCTTCGTGGGCAGGGCTTTGGCTGGGATTAGCAGTTGGTATCGTCAACTTCCATGGATTGGCTGTGGCAGTGCGGAAAGCTGTTTGGCTCCAAAAAGAACAGGCGCAGCGCTATATGACCCGCAATTACTTAGTTCGCTACGGGCTTAGGTTTATTATCTTAGCAATAGCACTCGTTTCTTACGACTTAAACCCGATAACTTTGCTTATAGGTTTAACGTTGCCGACAGTCGTCGTGGTAGTCAGGTACTTGGTGAAAAAGAGGTGAAACGCCGATGGAGTTCGACATTAAGACAGCTTTCTACCTGGGTAACATTCCTATCACTGAGACCGTGGTCAATACCTGGTTCATTATGGGGGTTATGATAGCCTTTGCGGTGGCGGCAGCAAGAAAATTCACCAATGCTGCTCCCGATGACGACTTGGGGACATTTGGATTGATTACCGAGATGGTGGTTGATGGTCTGAACAAAATGATTTCATCCACCATGGGCGACAAGGCAGCGGCTTTTGGACCGTACATAGGTACGTTGTTTTCTTTTTTGCTGCTGGCCAACCTCAGCGGTCTAATAGGTCTTCGGCCTCCTACAGCAGATCTTAATACTACACTGGCCTTCGCCTCCATTAGTTTTGTGTTGATTCAGGGTACCGCAATCCGGTCCAAGGGAATTCTGGGGTATTTCAAGGGCTTTTTCGAGCCGCTATGGTTTCTTTTCCCTCTCAATGTGGTCGGCGAATTGGCTACGCCTATCTCATTATCCTTCCGTCTTTTCGGCAACATATTGGGCGGCATGATTATTATGTCGCTTCTATACCAGGTAGTCCCTGTTCTGATTCCAGCGCCGCTCCACATTTATTTCGATATTTTCTCTGGCGTACTTCAAGCTTTCATTTTTACCATGTTGACCATGGTGTTCATATCTAGTGCTGGTTAATGTTTAAATAGTAATAACTGAGGAGGAAAAAGAAATGGACCAAATGTTACTGGCAAAAGCAATAGTATTGGGGGCATCGGCTATCGGTGCAGGTATTGGTATGATCGCTGGACTCGGGCCTGGTATTGGACAGGGAATTGCGGCAGCTTATGGTGCCCAAGCCGTTGGTCGTCAGCCCGACGCCGCTGATAAGATCACACAGACCATGCTTTTGGGTCAGGCGGTTGCTGAGACCACAGGTATTTACTCACTGGTGATTGCTCTTATCTTGCTCTTTGCCAACCCCTTGATTCGGCTTCTCTCATAGGCTGTATCATTGCTGAAGAAAAGGAGGAGCTGTCGGGATAAGGGGTGAGCTTGGTTGATAGAGTTAACCTGGACCTATTTCTTTCAGATTATAAACCTGTTGATTCTCTATTTGGTCCTGCGGCGCTACCTCTATAAGCCTGTCAATGATTTCATTGCCAGGCGGCGGGAGCACACAGAGGGCCTGTTGAAGGAGGCGCAAGAATCCTTCAACAGGGCGAAACAGCTGCAGGAGCAGGCTGAAGCTCAGTTGAATGAAGCCAGGCGTGAAGCCCAAGCGCTGATAGAACAAGCCGTTGAAACAGGAAAGGCTATGGCAGCGGAGATAGCTGAACGAGCCAGAGCTGAAGAAGCTGCCCGCAGAGAGCGGCTGGAGCAGGAGATGGAAGAGGCCAAGAATCGCGCTATTCAGGAGCTGCGGCAGGAAATAGCCGATCTTTCGGTTAAAGTAGCCGAGAAGATCTTGGAGCAGAATCTCAATCCCAAGGCTCACGTGCAGTTGATTGAGAGTGTACTGGAGCGAATGGATGATATCTATGTCAACTAATATAGCGGCGAAGCGGTACGCTAACGCATTTTTTCGTTACGTGAAGAAGCACGGCCCAGTGGATGAGGTCTATACCGCTCTCCAGCGGCTTCAAGGGGAGCTTAACGCGGAACCCCGTCTGCTTGAATTTCTCAAGCACCCTGGGATTACCCGGGCAGAAAAAGAGGCGTTTATAACTGACCAGCTTGCAGCTTACACCGTGTGGGTGCAGCGGCTGTTGATCTATGTAATTGATCAGGGGCGGGCTGAACTACTCCCTGACATCATTCAAGGTTTCCTCGCTAGGTACAAGGATGAAGAAGGAATTGCAGAAGTTGAAGTGGTCACGGCTACCGAACTGGATGGTGCCATGCGAAACAAGGTGATCCAGTTCTTGGAGAAGAAGCTGCGCAAGCGGGTGGTAGCCAAGACCATAGTTGAGCCGCAGCTCATAGGTGGATTGGTGATCCGCCATGGAGGCATGGTGTATGACGGCAGTGTCCGCACCATGCTGCAGCAGGTCAAGAGACGTTTGGGCGGAGGCATCGGACTATGAAATTGAGAACCAAAGAAGTTGAGGACGTTCTAGCGTTAGAGTTAGAGGCTTTTGAGAAGGAGCTGGAGGTTGCCGAAACCGGTATTGTTATTGAAGTCGGTGATGGAATCGCCCGGGTTTACGGCCTTCGCAAAGTAATGGCCAATGAACTGGTGGATTTTGGCGATGGCGTCACTGGTCTAGCCCTGAACCTTGAAGAAGACAGCGTGGGCTGCGTGCTCCTCGGGGGCGAAGAGCTAGTCAGAAAGGGAGACCTCGCGAAACGGACGGGTCGAGTAGTGGACGTGCCGGTGGGCGAGGCCCTTTTAGGAAGAGTTGTGGACCCGTTGGGAAGGCCCCTGGATGGGCGGGGTCCCATTGACACCGACAAACGGAGGCCCATTGAGATTATTGCCACCGGTGTTGTGAAACGGCAGCCGGTGAAGGAGCCTCTACATACTGGGCTCAAGGCAATCGACTCCATGATACCCATCGGGCGGGGCCAGCGGGAACTTATCATTGGAGACCGGCAAACGGGTAAGACCGCCATCGCCATTGATACCATTATAAACCAAAGGGATACGGATGTTTATTGTATCTACGTGGCTATTGGGCAGAAGCAGTCCACGGTGGCCCAAATTGTGCGTACATTGGAAGAGTTTGGGGCCATGAGCTACACCACTGTGGTGGCAGCTACGGCCAGTGACCCAGCGCCCCTACAGTATATAGCTCCCTATGCAGGGACGGCTATGGGTGAAGAGTTCATGTTTAACGGAAAGCATGCACTTGTGATTTACGATGACCTATCTAAGCATGCTGTCGCATATCGCACCATGGCTCTGCTGCTTCGCAGGCCTCCCGGAAGAGAGGCGTATCCAGGGGATGTATTCTATCTCCACTCCCGTCTATTGGAAAGGGCTTCTAAGCTCAGTGATGACCTAGGCGGAGGGTCCCTGACAGCTCTGCCCATTGTCGAAACCCAAGCCGGTGATGTCTCTGCGTACATCCCAACTAACGTGATCAGTATCACCGATGGTCAGATCTATTTAGAGTCAGACCTGTTCTTTGCCGGACAGCGTCCAGCGGTTAATGCCGGTTTGTCTGTTTCCAGAGTCGGAGGCGCAGCGCAAACCAAAGCAATGAAGAAAGTCGCAGGCCGTTTGCGGCTGGATCTGGCACAATACCGGGAGCTGGAGGCCTTTGCTAGATTCGGCTCCGATTTGGATGAAAGCACCCGGGAACGCCTGCAGCGGGGCCAGCGCCTCTTGGAGGTGCTCAAGCAAGGTCAATACGAGCCCATGCCTATGGAAGAACAAGTTGTCCAGCTGTATGCGGGCATCAACGGCTTTGTTGACCAGATTGAGGTGGACCGTGTCGGTGAGTTTGTCGATGGTTTGGTAAGATATATTAGGTCCAACCGCCCCGGTATACTGGAAGACATCAAAATGACGGAAGACCTCTCCCCTGAGACGGAAGCTGAACTCAGGACGGTGATCGAGGAGTACACCAAGGCCATCTGGGGAGGCAAGTGAGAATGAGATCGATGCTGGAAATCCGGCGGCGGATCAGAGGTGTCGAGAGCACCCAGCAAGTCACCCGTGCCATGAAGATGATCGCACAGTCCCGCCTGCGCAAGGCCCAGGAGCAGGCATTGACCAATCGCGCCTTTACCCAAGCGGTCTGGGATGCAATCGAAGAGATCGGCAGCCATCAGGTGAGCAGCTGGTATTGGCAGCCTTCAGAAGATGGCAAGCCTTGTTATGTTGTAATCGGGGCGGACAAGGGGTTGTCAGGCCCCTACAATTCCAATATACTGCGCAGTTTTCTAGACTCCCACCAGTCGTCACCGGGGATTAATGTAATCGTTGGCCGCAGACTAGAAAGCCAACTGCGGTTTCGGAGAATCTCGGTGGACTATTATGAGGAAAGCGGCGATATGCCCACCCTCGAGCAGGCAGTGAGATTAGCCGACTTTGTACTGCCTTTATATGAACGGGGCGAGGTGAGTGCTGTCACGTTGATTTACACCAAGTTCATCAATGTCTTAAAGAGGGAGATTAAGACTGTGAAGCTGCTGCCCCTCGATGAACTTCGGCAAGGCAAGGCTAGGCAGGACTTGCTCTGGGAACCATCGGAGGAAGCAGTCTTTGCCAGCCTCGTTCATCATTATGTTACATCCCTGATCTACAACGGGCTGTTGGAAGGGAAGGCCAGCGAACTGGCGGCCCGCATGGTGGCCATGGATGCTGCCACTGAGAATGCAGAAGAAATGATCAAGGAGTTGACTCAGCAGTACAACCAGGCACGGCAGGCTAGCATCACTCAGGAGATTTCAGAAATCGTGGGCGGTGCCGAGGCGCTGCGCTAGGGAGGAAGCACAATGGATACCCGTGGGAAGATATCGCAAATTATCGGGCCTGTGGTGGATGTGGAATTTGAGGAGGGGCATCTTCCTCGACTACACAATGCGCTGAGAGTCGCCGATACAGGCCTTGTTCTAGAAGTATTACAGCACTTGGGCAACAACACTGCCCGCTGTGTGGCCATGTCCAGTACCGATGGTCTGGTCAGGGGAATGGACATAGAGGATACCGGAGGGCCGATTACCGTACCGGTTGGCGAATGCACACTGGGCCGCATCTTCAACGTACTGGGAGAGCCCATCGACGAAAAGGGAGAAGTTAAGGCAGACCAGCGAATGCCCATCCACAGACCGGCTCCAGCCCTGGTGGAGCAGAGCACCGATGTTGAGATCCTCGAGACGGGGATTAAGGTCATTGACCTCCTGGCACCGTATTCCAAGGGCGGCAAGGTGGGCCTTTTCGGCGGGGCCGGTGTCGGCAAGACAGTACTGATCATGGAGCTCATCCGGAATATTGCTACAGAACACGGCGGGGTCTCTGTATTCTGCGGCGTCGGTGAGCGTACCCGAGAGGGCAATGAGCTTTGGCTGGAGATGACCGAATCCGGTGTTCTGGATAAAACGGCTCTGGTGTTTGGGCAAATGAATGAACCGCCAGGAGCCCGTTTGCGGGTAGCCTTGACTGGACTTACCATGGCAGAGTATTTCCGCGACGTAGCCGGTCAAGACGTATTGCTGTTTATCGATAATATCTTTAGGTTCATTCAAGCCGGATCTGAGGTATCTGCTTTGATGGGCCGCATGCCCTCGGCTGTCGGTTACCAGCCGACATTGGCCAATGAAGTAGGTGCCCTGCAGGAGAGGATCACATCAACCAGGAAGGGCTCCATCACATCGATTCAGGCCATCTACGTTCCTGCAGATGACTACACCGATCCAGCCCCTGCGACTACCTTTGCCCACCTCGATGCCACGACTAACCTGGAGCGAAGCATCGCGGAGCTGGGAATTTATCCGGCTGTGGACCCACTGGCATCAACGTCCCGAGCTCTGGATCCCAGGTATGTGGGAGAGGAACACTACCAGGTGGCAAGGCGGGTTCAGGAGATTCTCCAGCGGTATCGGGAGCTTCAGGAAATCATCGCTATCCTGGGTATGGATGAGTTGTCCGATGAGGACAAGGTGGTTGTAGCCCGAGCCCGCAGGATTCAAAGATTCTTGTCTCAGCCTCTGTTTGTGGCGGAGGCCTTTACAGGTCGGGAAGGCCGGTATGTGCCCATCAGCGAGACTATCCGAGGCTTTAAGGAGATTATTGAGGGCAAGCATGATGATTTGCCGGAGGAAGCCTTCTACATGGCGGGAACCATCGATGAAGTGGTGGAGAGAGGACGGTCTAGGTAGTGGGAAGCTTGCGGTTGCGCATCGTAACACCTCACCAGGAGCTGCTGGATGACAATGTCGAGATGGTTATACTCCCAGGAAGCGAAGGCGAGCTGGGAGTATATCCCGGCCATATACCGCTGGTTACTACCCTAAAGGACGGAGAGATCCAGGCCGGGAAGGGTGAAAGGGAGCGGCGCTTTCGGGTGGCCGGCAGCTGGGCTAAAATATCCAGCGAACAGGTAATCGTGTTGGCCAGAGAGGCGGAACCCCTCGACGTTAGAAAGCAGTAAGGAAAGTGTGGGGGAAAGAAGTATAATCGTCGGGACCGTTTGGGCGAACCAAGGGAAGAACGAAGACAGTTGAGGGACAGATTGCTGGGGATCCACCCAGGTATCTGTCATGTCGGGCGGGGTGGGGAGATGTTATGTCCCCACCCTCTCCTGTCTGGTGTGGAATCTAAGGTCTTGAGCGCGGCCGGTACTGCATCCGATGAACTAAATGGGAGGCAATATATATGACGGTCTCAGTAGTGGGGTAAGACTGGATCTTACGGATGATGAAAGGTTGTAAAAATAAGGTGGCGGTGTAAAGGAGAGCCCGAATGGGTATACAATAGAAGGATAGCAGGTATAGCAGCTGGACTTTTGGAGGAAATTTGCCAAGTTATAGGCGAGTTTCTTTTTTTGGGGACTAGAGGTTGAAGCCGCTGGTATAGCCTGGGCGTTCATGGAGGGTTGTTGTGTGAGAAGGGTAACAGCTCTTTGTGCAGCACTGATGATGGGATTGCTGCTTTTCAGCAGTTGCGGTCTGGCAGCGGGGAAGCGCCTTTCTGTATTTGTCAGCATCCTGCCGCAGAAATATTTTGTTGAGCGGATTGCAGGGGGCTATGTCAGTGTTTCTGTCATGGTTCACCCTGGGGCGAGTCCAGAAACCTATGAACCGTCGCCGAGACAGATGGCTGAACTGGCAGAAGCACAGGTTTATTTCCTTATTGGATTACCCTTTGAAGATGCTTGGCTGGAGAGAATCCAGCGCAACAATCCACACCTCTTGATGGTGGATACCAGGCAGGGCATCGAACTTCGACCCATCGATGGCGGTCACCATCACGAGGGGGGAGGGCATGGTTCAGCTCAGCAAGGGGAGGTGATGGATCCCCATATTTGGCTGAGTCCTGTTTTGGTTAAGCGGCAGGCAGAAACCATCTGCATGACTTTGGCGACGCTGGATCCAGCCAATAGGGATGAGTACAAGCAGAATTACCGGCTGTTGGTCGAGGATTTGGATGCGGTGGACAGAGAAATCCGGTCTATTCTGAAGGATGTTCAAGGCAAGAAGTTTATGGTTTTTCACCCAGCATGGGGTTACTTTGCCGATGCCTACGGCCTGATTCAAGTTCCCATAGAAGTGGAAGGTAAGGAGCCTAATGCTAGAGAGCTGGCCCAAATCATTGACTTTGCCCGCCGAGAAGGGATAAAGACTATTTTTGTGCCGAGTCAGTCCAACATCAAACCGGCTGAGACTGTGGCTAGGGCAGTCCAGGCGGAAGTGGTACAGCTAGATCCTCTGGCGGAGAACTACCTTGATAACCTACTATCCACAGCCAAGGCAATTGCGGCTGGAGTGCGGTGAGTGTAATGGCTGAAGTTGTTGCAGTTACAGACGTTGATTTCACTTACGGTTCAGGTAATACCCTGCAGGGGGTAAACCTTCAGGTGACTGAGGGGGAGTTCCTTGGGGTGATCGGCCCCAATGGAGGAGGCAAGACAACACTCCTCAAGCTCATGGCCGGGCTCTTGGCTCCCGTCCGGGGCCAGGTGAGGGTGTTTGGTCAGCCGCCGGCCCGTTCCGGCAAGCTCATTGGCTATGTTCCGCAGTTTGCCGATGTGGACCGCACTTTCCCCATTACTGTACAGGATGTAGTCCTAATGGGACGGTTGGGCCTCACCGGTTTTTTAGGGGGTTACCGGGAAGAGGATAAGAAAGCAGCCCGGCGGGTTATGGAGCAGATGGGAATCTGGGAGCTCCGGCAGAGGCGGTTGGGGAATCTCTCTGAAGGGCAGAGACAGAGGGTACTCATTGCCCGGGCTTTAGCCGGTGAGCCGAGACTCTTGCTGTTGGACGAGCCTACCGCCAGCGTCGATGCTGAGGCGGAGGCTGCCATCACCCAAGTGTTGGGCAGCCTGCGGAAGTCCATTACCATAATCATGGTTTCCCATGACTTTCGCTTGCTGAAAAGCCATGTTGACCGGATCGTATATGTGAATCGGCGTCTGCGGCCGGTGCCGGGCGATTTGGACATGTCAATAGGCAGTGTGCTTCAGCTTGGTCATTAATGGTCGAGAAGGTGGCGTGCAAGTGAACGAGTTTTTCCAGGCTCTGTCAACATACAGCTTTCTCCAGTATGCTCTGTTGGCTGGTATTCTGGCCAGTGTCGCCGCGGGGATTGCCGGCACATATGTGGTTGTCAAGCGAATTTCCTTGATTAGCGGTGGGATCGCCCACAGCATTTTAGGTGGCATGGGGATCGCCTACTATTTTGGCTTTGATCCTGCCCAGGGAGCAGTAATATCTGCTCTAGTCGCCGCGGTGATCATTGGGCTAGTCAGTCTCAAAGCTCGGCAGCATGAAGATACGGTCATCGGAGCCCTTTGGGCCATCGGGATGGCCCTTGGAATTGTCTTTATAGCCAGGACCCCAGGATATAATGTTGATTTGATGACCTTTCTTTTCGGCAATATTCTCCTGGTATCACGGGAGGATCTGGTCCTGATTGCCTTGTTGGATGGTCTGATTCTCTCAATGACATTCCTCTTCTACAAGCAGTTCATGGCAATAGCCTTTGATGAGCAGCACGCACGGCTGCGGGGCATGCCCGTTGAGTGTCTTTATCTGCTCCTCCTGATGCTGGTTGCCCTGACAGTTGTGATCTTAATCAAGATCGTGGGACTGGTCTTGGTCATCGCCTTACTCATACTGCCTCCGACCATTGCCAACCGCTATGCCAATAGTCTTGGTCAGATGATGGTGCTGGCGGTGGGCCTCGGTATGGTTTTCAATGCCGGGGGCTTGGTGGTCTCTTACCAGTTAGACCTGCCCACGGGAGCAACCATTGTCCTCATCGCTGGAGCAGCTTATCTTTTGGCCCTCATGGGTCGGCGTATCCAAAAAGCCCCTGCGGTGGAAAGCAGGGGCCAGGTTTCTACTTGAGCCAGTCTTCCAGTTGAGTCAGCACTTCTTTGGCGCTAGGCGGACAGCCCCGGACGTAGTGGGAACAAACCCTAGCAGTGCAGCTACCTATGCCGTAGGTTTGCCTGGCATTAGCAGTAGGAGCAACCGAATACCCGGTGTCTTTGCCCTTGAAACCCTGGCCAATGGCTAAGGATACGCCGGCAGGCAGCCTTCCGTGGAGCTGCTCATACCGCCAAAGAGCATAGATGAGGCTGGCATAGCAGCTGGAGCAGGCCTGGCGCTGATCAATGAGGCTGTTGTAGCGCTCTGCTATCCGATTGGCCGGTTGCTGGGGAATGTATTCCGTGTCCTTTTGCCCGTGTTCTATAATCTCTGCTTTGGAGAGGTCTGCGGAACCGGCTCCCAGATGGGCTGCCATGGTTACATAGGGCACATCCTGGAGCTCATAACCCATGAGCTGGATGGCATAGGCATCCACCAGGACCGGATCGGTCCCGATGATTATTTTATCCATGCGGATGGGCGTGCCGCCTTCTTCAAAGGTTAAATCGCCGATGATGCCATCAACGATGACCCAGCCGCTTTTTATTGTGCTGCCCAATGCCGCAATGGGCCTATGGAGTCCAAGGGTATGAAACCTCCTTTTCTCCCGGTCGGGAATGCATCCCTTGAGATTCTTGAGGGCACAGGTAATCCTGGTCTGACAGTGGGCCTTGAGCACAGGCATATTGATGAGAAAATCAGTGGTCAGGATTTCTTCACAAACCTCAATTTCCAGGCCATCAACTTCTACTTTCCTTGCCTTATCCCGCTTGAGATCGATCAAAGGCACGTTGTATTTCCGGCTGATTTCTTCATAACCGCAGATGCGGTAGGCATGATTGGTGTTCCGTTCACCAACCCACGACCCTTCAGCGATTCTGATATCCCGGTAGCCGGCTTCCTGCAAATACTGAACAATACAGGCCACCAATGTCGGGTCAGTGGTAGCCCCTGATGAAGAAGGCTTGGCTACCACTAGATTGGGCTTGAAGGTTATGCGGGCATTCTTGGGAGGCTGCGGCAGCTCAGCCAGAATTGGACGGATCAACTCTAAAGAAGCCGAGTCTGTATAAACAACATGCAGTCTTGAGTTCATCTTTAAACCTCCTGGTCGTGCTACGATAATAGCTGAATGGGTTCCTAACGTAGATTCGTTACTATAGCAGTGAAACCCTGTATCCTGGGAAAACCTGTTTCAGGCAGGGATTTTCCCCGCCTTTGAGAAAAATATGGGGGACAAAGGGGTGAACCTAAATGCTGAGAATCGCCATCGGCCGAGCGGGGACAGGCAAGACCTACCTTTGCTTGACGGAAATAGCCGAGGAACTGAAAAAGGACCCGGCAGGAACTCCCCTGTTCTTGCTCGTACCGGCAGAGTCCACCTTTGCTATGGAACAGGCATTATTGGAGCGAGCAGGACTGCCGGGGGTGTGTCGGGCCCAGGTTCTGAGCTTTAGCCGTCTCCTGTGGCGGATTCTGCAGAGCGCAGGGGGGGTGCCGGAGCCGCCTTTGAGCGACCAAGGCCGCAGACTCCTCCTGGCCGGTTTGCTTTACACCCACAGGGATGAGCTCACGGTCTTTCGGGATTCCGCTGACCACTGGGGGTTAGTTGACCGGCTGAGCCGTACTATTCAGGAGCTGGAGCAGGCGGGATGCGGTCGGCACTTTTCGCAGTGGGATTATGGGGCGGCATTGAATGGGGCGGCCCTCAAGGCCTGTCGCAATGCTGCCGGCGGCGAAGTCAGCCTGCAGGCTAAAGCCCGGGACTTAGCCTTTATTTGGAAAGCCTACCGGGAAAGACTGGCGGAGTTGGGACTAACTGATGAGATCCATTGCTGGCAGAGGGCAATCCAAGGTGTTGATAAGGCCCGCTATCTGGATGGAGCTGAGTTTTGGATCGACGGAATCGATGGGTTCACCCCCCGAGAAAAGCAGCTGATCCGTGAACTCCTCAAGAAAACAAGGCGCATGACCGTTACCCTCCGGTTAGACCCTGGGGTTATATGGCAGAGGGATAATGAATTATTTGCTTACAGCCTGGGGACCTTAGAAGATCTTATTGGACTGGCAAGAGACGCAGGAATACCCTATCTTGTTCAAGCCCTTACCGGTGGGGGCAAACTTGTATCTGTAGAGGTTGATTCGACTTCAAAGAGACCTGTTTTTGAGCAGAAATTTATCGGCCGGGAGATCCATCAGCCTAGATTTGCAGGTAGAGAGGAGTTGGCCCACCTAGAAGAGCAGCTGTGCTGCCCGAAAGGAACTCGGGCGCCCTTTGAGTACATTCCCCAACGTATCAAGATTGTTTATCCAGCCAATCGCAGGGATGAAGTTGAGCAGGTTGCCCGCTATCTCATTGGACAAGCCCGGGAGGCGGCAATCAGATGGCGGGATATGGCGGTGGCCGTCTCCGATTGGAGCTTGTACGAAGGACTTGTAACGGATATTTTCAACGATTGCGGTATCCCGTTTTTCCTCGACCAGTCCCGATCTGTCCATTGGCACCCATTGGTGGTTTTTCTCAGCGGTGTTATGGAGCTTATCACCAGGGGCTGGAGAACCGAGACGGTGATTCAGATCCTCAAGTCGGACATGGTTTCCTCTAGCCGCTCTGCGGTAGACCGGTTGGAGAATTATCTCTTGGCCAACGGAATTGACGGCGAACTGTGGCAAAATCCGGTGGTTCGGGAAAGAATGAGACTAGCCCTCGTAGATGAAGTAGATATTAGTCAGCTGCTGGGGCCTTTGCTGGAGCTTTACGAAAGACTCCATGCAGAGGCGGAAGCTCCGCTTTCCGGAACAGAGCTGATGACTGCCCTTTGGCATCTAGTTGAGCAATACGGCATTCCAGAGCGGATTGACTATTGGGCCAATCTTGAAGGAGAGCAGGGTGAGGGCAAGATTGGTGATGATCTGGCGTGGGGATGGAACGCAGCCCGGCATGTGGATGTGTGGAACTTATGGGTTGAGCTAGTGGACGACTATATGCAGACCTTGGGCAGACAGCTGATGACTCCCTCGGAGTTTGCGGCTGTGCTGCAGGCAGGACTAGACAACCTGCGTCTGACAAGCATTCCCCAAGGCCTTGACCAAGTGCTGGTGACCAGCCCTTTGCGGATTCTAAATAGTGAGGTGCGGGTCCTGGCGGTCTTAGGGGCCGATGAACAGCATCTTCAGCTGGCCGGCGGCGAAGACACCATTTTGAATGATGCCGAACGGAGGGCGCTGCAGACTGCGGGCTGGAGCCTTGAAACCCAAGGCGAGCTCCAGCGGCAGAGGGAACCCGTGCTCTGGTATTCCCTTTTCACTAGGGCTAAAGACAGCCTGTACATAAGCAGTCCTTTGGCGGATGGAGATGGCAAAGCCTTGGAGCCTGCCGAAGTAGTGAAGGACATTCAGGCCCTGTTCCCGTATCACAGCTTCCCAGAGGCTGAAGTCTGCCTGCCCTGCACCACCGCCGACGCGGCCCGCTTTGTAGCTAGGACCCTTAGGGCAATAAAAGATGGCCTGCAGCAAGAAACGGAGCAGTGCCAGACGAGGTTTCTTCTGGCTCTCTATCAATGGCTAGTGCAGCAAGAACAAGGTAGAGCCGCTCTGAGGCGCTCCTTAGCCGGCTTTAGCTATACCACTCAGGCGGGACCATTGAGCAGCCAGGTGGTACAGCAGCTGTATGGAGACACTTTGACCACCAATGTCTATCACCTGGAGGCTGCTGCCCAGTGCCTCTATCAGTATTTTGCGAGGGCCGTACTGCGGCTGGATGAGAGGGAAAGGCTGCAGTGGGATGCCCGGGTAGAGGGTCAGCTCTGGCATGAAGCTGTGGCCATCTTGACTAGGTACCTCTTGGAAACTGGACAGGATCTGGCTGAGCTGGAGGAGGAGTCCCTTACGCGGATAGCCGAGGAAGTATGGCAAGAGGCAGCCGGCCGTCTAACTCCTTTATACGCCACTGCTGTAGAAAGCTATTATCACAGGATGGAGCGGCTGGGACGGGGATTTCAACGGATAGTGAGAGTCCTGGCAGAACACAGCCGCCGAGGGCAGTTCCGGCCGGCTGCCGTGGAGGTCGCCTTTGGACTGTCTCGGGGAATCCCTCCCTTGCAGGTGGATTTGGAACCAGAGGGTACTCTTCGCCTGCGGGGGAGAATCGATCGGATCGAGACTGCCAGGGCGGGAGATACTCTATACGTGCGGATTATCGATTTTAAGCGGCGTGCCAGGAGACTCAAGCTCTCCGATGTTTATTACGGCTTTTCCCTACAGCTTCTGGTGTACCTAGCCGCCCTACTGGATAATGCCGAGGCGATCCTGCCCCATGAGCTGAGCGGGGGCGGTCTGGAAGTGGTTCCTGCCGGAGTATTGTATCTTCCTTTAAGCGAGCCTATGGTGAAGGCGGATGGACCGGAGGATGAGGAGACTCTGGCTAAGAAGCTCTTAGTCGAGTATAGGACTGGTGGTCTCCTCCTGGCAGAGACCGATGTTCTGAAGCTGATGGAGGCAGAAATCAGCGGCAGATCAGAGCTTCTTCCAGTGGGAATTAAGCAGAACGGCGAGATCTATAAGGGATCTTCCACTTATTCCCTAGAAGAATTGAAGCTTCTAGTCGCATATGTCAAGGGCTTGATCAAAGCTCTAGCAGAGGGTATCCGCGCAGGGCAGATCGCGATTGAGCCCTATCGGAAGACGGGTGGTAGAGAAAGAGCGTGCCAGTACTGCCCTTACACGGCGGTGTGCCGTTTTGAGCTGGGGGTATCCGGTTGCCGCTACCGGTACATCGCTGAAATAGCTGATGACGAAGTGCTCAAGAGGATGAAGCAGGCGGCCGCAGTACGGGCATCAGGGACAGACGAGGTAGAGAGGGGGAGTCGCGGGTGACTGATGGGCAAGCAAGGGTACTGGTGACGAGCAGTGTGCCGCAGCCGGAGGGTACAGCTTTACCGGAGGCCGGTCCTCGGTGGACCCCTGAGCAGAAGGAAGCCATTTATTCCAGAGGATGCGACATCTTGGTAGCTGCGGGAGCCGGAGCCGGCAAGACCGCTGTATTGGTAGAGCGGGTGATTCAAGGCCTCCTTCAGGAGAATGGCCTAGATATTGAGCGGCTGTTGGTGGTCACCTTTACCGAAGCGGCTGCTGCGGAGATGCGGGAGCGAATAAGGCGGGCTTTGGAGGAGAGATTGGGGCAAGAGCCAAGTAATGCCAGACTAAAGCAGCAGCTGGCCCGCTTGCCGCTGGCATCTATCTCTACCATCCATTCTTTTTGTTCTAAGCTCCTCAGGCGGTATTTCTATCGCCTCGGTCTGGATCCGAATTTTCGGATTATAACAGAGGCGGAGGCCGGGCTTCTCAAGGCGGAGATCATGGACGAACTGCTGGCCCGCTACTACCAAAGCGGAGATAGGGAGGTCTTGGACTTTGTCGACGCCTACGGTGGAAGAAACGGAGATGATGAGGCAAGGGAGCTGATCCTGCGGCTGTATGACTTCCAGATGAGCCTTGCCGATCCTGAACGGTGGGAGCTTCAGGTTATGGCTGCCTTTCAGCCTGATTCGCCCGCTGCGGTGCGGGAGTCTCGCCTTTTTCACGAGGCGGCAAGGCGGCTGCTGTTAGAAGTTAGGCAAGTACTCCGGATGCTGGAGGCTGCTTTGGATATTTGCGACCTTCCCAACGGACCGGCCCGCTATGGGGAGCGTTTGCAGGAGGAGAAAGCCGCTGTGGAGCGGCTGGCGGAAATGCTGAGCAAGCAGCAGTGGGACAAGCTGCGGGGTTGGGCTGACCCCTTCGGGCGGCTGCCCTCCATCACCAAGAACCTAGGGGTAGATGAGGAGCTGAAAGAGCGCTGCAAGAGGCTAAGAGATGCTGCCAAGGATAAGGTTAAGAAACTGACAGCCAACCTGGTGTCCTGGACTGAGACTCAGGTGGCAGAGGAGATGAGGAGGCTGGCCCCTACAGTTCAGCTGATTTTCCGCCTGGTCAAGGAATTTGGCGAGGCCTACGGCAGTGCGAAACGCAGCCGGGGGATGGTAGACTTTGCCGATCTGGAGCGGCTGGCCCTTAGGCTTCTTGCGACTACCGGTGAAGGAGGAGAGCTGCGGCCTTCTCCGGTGGCCTCGGAGCTGCAGGAGCGATTTGATGAAATATTGATTGATGAATATCAGGATACCAATGGAGTGCAGGACTGCATATTGGCCCTGATTGCCGGCGCCTGGGATCAGGAGCCCGGCGCAGTTCCCCGTTTTATGGTGGGGGACATTAAACAGAGCATCTACGGCTTGCGGTTAACTGATCCGGGGCTTTTTTTGGGCAAGTACCGCCGTTACGCTGCAAGCCCGCAAGCAGCCCAGAGGCGGATTGACCTATCCACCAATTTCCGGTGCCGGCGGGAGATCATTCATGGAGTGAATTTCCTTTTCCGGCAGCTGATGACCAGCGAAATTGCCGGGATATCCTACGATGAAAAGGCGGAACTGAAGCATGGGGCAGACTATCCAGAACTCGTGCCGGAAGTGGCGGAAGTGGCAGCGGCTGCGGAAGCTCCCGCGGATACTACTCCTCACCAGGGGTGGATTGAAATATACCTTTTGGACTCCAAGGCCGGCGAAGCAGTAGGGGAGGATTATAGCGAACCAGTTGATGAAGATGCCCTGCTGGCTGCTGACAACCCAGTAACCCAAGATGAGCCGGAGGAGCTGGAGCAGCTGGAGCGGGAAGCCTGGCTGATTGTTCAGCGGATCCGGCAGATGGTGCAGGGTGCCGGTAAAGATGATATTAGGCCTGGCGTAGGTGGCGGCCGGGCCGTCGTGTGGGACAAATCTCTGAAAAGCTATCGCCCGGTACAGTACAGGGACATAGTGGTGCTGCTCAGGTCAGTCAAGAACAGGGCTAATCAGGTGCTGGAGGTTTTCCGGCAGGCCGGGATTCCGGCCTACGGGCAGGTGGACTCCGGTTACTTCGCCGCCATTGAGGTGAAGTTGATGGTGGCTCTCCTTCAGGTGCTGGACAATCCCCAGCAGGACATACCATTGGCCGCGACCCTCAGGGCACCTTGGTTTGCGGTTACAGATGAAGAGCTGGCCCAGGTTCGGCTAGCGGCTGCCAAGGGAGGTTTTTATCAGGCTGTCGAGGAGGCCGCCCAAAGGGAAGATGGACTGGGGCAGAAGCTCCGGTTTGTTCTAGACTCTCTCGAGAGATGGCGGACAGCGGCCCGCCGCCTACCGTTGAGTGAGCTTATCTCCCTACTGTACAGGGAAACCGGCTTTTACGATTATGTCGGTTCTATGCCTAAAGGTGAGCAGAGGCAGGCAAATCTCCGGGGGCTTCAAGATCGGGCCCGGGAGTTTGACGGTTTTGCTGGGCGGGGCTTATCCCGGTTTGTCCGGTTTCTGGAGCGGCTTCAGGCAGAAGATGAATTAGGAGAAGTGCGGCCAATCGGTGAAGGAGAAAACGTAGTCCGCATGATGAGTATGCACCGGAGTAAGGGGTTGGAGTTTCCCATTGTCTTTCTCGCCGACTTGGGGAAAGGCTTTAACCTGCAGGATCTGCGGCACGATATCCTGATTCATAAAAACTTGGGAATTGGCCTCAATGTCGTAGACCCCGAAAAACGCTATTGGTATGATTCCTTTTCCCACCAGGTCATCAAGGACCGTCTTCACCAGGATCTCCTGGCGGAGGAAATGCGCATTCTCTATGTCGCTATGACCCGGGCCCGGGAACAGCTGATTTTGGTAGGTACAGGTAAAGACTTGGCCAAGGCGGCAGCCCGATGGGGGGCAGCGATTCCTTCATCGGGATGGGATTTGCCCAGTGATGTGTTGCTCTCGGCCCAGAACTACCTTGATTGGCTGGGGCCTGCTCTCATCCGCCACCGAGATGGCAGAGCTTTGCGGCAGGCTGCTGGAATGGGAGAACAGGACGGGATGGCAGATTGTTTAGAGGACCCATCCCGCTGGCATATTTGGCTCGAAGGCCATTCACCTGCCCTTGCGTGGATGGAAGCTTGCGCCCAGGAGCAAGAAGGGGACCCCATTCCCTGGCGGGAAATCGAACAGCTCAAGCCGCTGTCTCCATCACCCCTTGAGGATGGACTCAGGCAGGAGTTTTCTCAGCGACTGTTGTGGGAGTATCCCAAAGGTCGGGTGGTTAACCTTCCAGCTAAGCTCTCGGTCACAGAAATGAAGCGCTGGGTGGGCTCAGAAGTGGAGATGCCCCGGGTGGAGGAGGGATTAGGACTTGCCTTGCCGAGGTTCTGGCCAGGGAGGGGCAGGCACGGTGTGCGGCGGCCCCGGTTTATCCTGGCGGAAAAAGACCGGGTAAGTGCCATCGAGACCGGTATTTGGACCCATACCGCGCTGCAGCATCTTGATCTTACGAGGGACTTGGCTGACCGGGGGGTGTTGGAAGATGAAGCCCAGCGCCTGGTTGAAGAAGGATACCTCGGGGAAGAACAAGTTTCTACCGTAGCCTTTGATTCCATCGCTCAGTTTTTCCAAAGTCTATTGGGGCGTAGGCTTCTCAAACAGCCGGAAAATGCTTGGCGGGAGGTACCCTTTGTCCTGGCGGTGCCGGCGGTGGAGGTTTACGGCCTCTGGGGACAAGAACTGGAAGATGAGATGGTCATAGTGCAAGGGGTCATTGACTGTATTGTCAAAGAACCTGACGGCTTTTTGCTCATAGACTTCAAAACAGACAGAATCAGCCAGGACCGTGTCAAGGAGATTGCGGAATCCTACCGGATGCAAATAGACCAGTACTGCAAGGCAGTGGAGAAGATCTTCCGCCGGCCGGTGAAGGAGGCCTATCTGTACTTTCTCCAAGGTTCGATAGCTGTTCAAATGCGATAGCGCCGGTATAGAAAGCGGTCTGACAGAGATTGCCGATTGCAAATATACAGATAATACGTTACAATAACCGAGCGGTGCTCCTGGGGCGCCGCTCACTCTTTCTTAGGTAGTCTTGTAGTGTTCTGCTAGATAAGGAGGGTTGTGCAATGCTGTTCTTGGAGGAACGATACGTAAAGCTGATTGGTTCAGTCTTGGCCCTGGGCATGGCTGTCTCAATTCTGTTTACAACTGTATCAGCAGCCGCTTTGTCTCCGGATGCGGTGAGAACGGCTCAAGGCGAAGAAGCCAATGAAGAGGACATGAGCACCAGCAAAGAGGATATGGAACAAAAGGCCCAAAGGCCTGTGACTGCTAAAAGTGATAACGACATAACGCCGTTGCCGTCGGAGACGGCCTCCGGCAGCGAAAACGGCCGGAAACCGGTGGAGCAGGTGAAGGCTACGACAGAATCCGGTCAGACAGGTCCTGCACCTTGGGCGCAGAAAGGGAAATCGGGTCTGTCGGAGGGGGATATTTGGTTGATGGCCAAGTTGATCTACGCCGAAGGTAGAGGTGAGCCCCTGGAAGGGCAGGTAGCCATCGGCGCAGTTTTACTCAACCGTCTGACGGACAGTCGCTTTCCCGATTCGGTGGCAGGAGTGATATACCAGCCCGGCGCCTTTTGTACCGTCCGGGACGGTCAGATTAATTTGACCCCTGACGCAAAGGCCCTGCGGGCAGCTAGATTAGCTGCAGCCGGCTGGGACCCAACCGGCGGTGCCTTATACTTTTACAATCCTGCCCGGAGTACTTCAGCCTGGATTTACACCCGTCCTGTTCTCACCAGAATCGGTCACCACGTCTTTGCTGGTTGATAGATTCAAATCGTGGTGTCAGTAAAGGTAAGCCGTTTGACTGTAATACCATACTGGAACGTCATCGGAGGGCAGTAGGGCCGTGGATCCTTGGATTCGCGGCCCTTTGTTGTTTGGCTGATTTTACAGGACTCACGGTCGCATAATGGAGGAAACTGGCTGCAGAGCTGGAACTTTGAATTAGGCCGACATGGCACAAAGATATAGGGAAGCCGAACAATGGGCTGGGAAGCTATCTGTCTAAACAAATAGAGTTCCTATGTGGTTGTTAAGGCCTAACAGCTTGGCCTGCATGGTTGTATGGTGAATTGCCACCTGTACAATGCAAGGAGGGTATGTATGTCGGCAGAGATGACGCCTAGGGAGCGCTGGCTGGCTGTGCTAAAACGGGAGAAGCCCGATCGAATCCCCATGGACTACTGGGCCACACCGGAAGCGACAGAGAAGTTGATGGCCCATCTCGGCTGTGAAACGGAGGCGGAGATGTACCGGCGGTTGAGGATTGATAAGGTGATAGAAGTAGGCCCCCGTTACATAGGACCTCCCCTGGCCGATGATGAGGATGTATTTGGCTGCCGTTACCGGGATGTAGACTACGGCACCGGGGTCTACCGGGAGTGCGTCTACCATCCCCTAGCTCGATTTACAAGTGTAGAGGAGATTGAGGCGGAGTACCGATGGCCCAGCCCCGACTGGTGGGATTACTCCCATATTGCCCAGCAAGTTGAGGCCTTGGCAGAGGAGTATCCCATCAGGGGCGGTGGTTCAGAACCTTTCCTCACCTATTGCCATTTACGGGGTCAACAGCAGGCACTGATGGACTTGATTCTGTACCCTGAGATTGTGCATTACTGTTTAGATAGGCTCTTTGACCTCTGTTACACCAATACAGTACGGATTCTCGAACAGATTCCCGGCAAGGTCATGTTGACCTATGTTGCCGAAGATATGGGTTCCCAGGAGGGTTTGCTCTTTTCCCCAGACCACATCAGAGAGTACTTGCTACCCCGGATGCGGAGGATTATTGAGCTCTCCCACGAAGCCGGTGCTTACGTTTTTCATCACAATGATGGAGCTATCCGGGAGATTATTCCAGAACTAATCGACATAGGAATTGATATCCTCAACCCCATCCAGTGGCGCTGTCGGGGTATGGACAGAAGAGCTTTAAAGAAGGATTTTGGAGATAAACTAATCTTCCATGGCGGCGTACATAACCAGCAGACTCTGGTCTTCGGTTCGCCGGAGGATGTGCGCCGGGAGGTAAAGGAAAACGTTGAGATCTTGGGAGACGGCGGCGGGTACATCCTTGGTCCCTGTCACAATATCCAGTCAGTCAGTCCGCCGGAGAACATTGTTGCCATGTATGAGGCTGGTTATGAGTACGGCCGATATTGAAATAAAAGAGGTACAATGAAGCAAAGACGGTGCGGTCTTAGGAGGTTAGATAAATGCTGAACGAAAATGGAAAAGGGCTGCAGCCGAGGGCCTTTACCATGCTGCCCTTGGGGACGGTTAGACCTCTAGGCTGGCTCAAGCAGCAGCTGCAGATTCAAGCCGATGGGTTGTCAGGGCACATCGACGAATTCTGGGAGGATTTGGGGCCGGACAATCAATGGTTTGGCGGCACCCGGGAAGGATGGGAGAGAGGACCCTACTATGCTGATGGCTTAGTCCCATTGGCGTATCTCTTGGATGATGCAAAACTGAAAGCTAAGGCACAGCAGTGGATAGAGGCCTTTCTCAACGGCCAGAGAGACGATGGCTGGATTGGGCCGGTTCAAGGTGTTCTGGGGGCTAGGAAGTATCCAGAGTACGATCCGTGGCCGGTGTTCATCGTCTGCAAAGTGCTTACCCAGTATTACGAGGCAACTGGTGACGAGCGGGTCATCCCGGTGCTCCTCAAGTTCTGCCGCTACATGCAGGAGAATTTGGATAGCAGGCCGCTGGAGTCTTGGGCCAAGTTCCGCTGGGGCGACTTTATCCTCAGTGTCCACTGGCTGTATGACCGGACGGGAGAAGAGTGGCTGCTGGCTCTGGCGGAAAAAGTAAAGAGCCAGGGATATGACTGGCAGGACCATTTCACTAATTTTCGCCATCGGAGAAAGCAGCTGACCATAAATATGGAGACCCATGTGGTGAACAACGCTATGGGTATTAAGGCCCCAGGGGTGTGGTATCGTCAGTCCCGTGAACCCAGGGACCGGGAAGCAGTCCGCATGGGAATGGAAAATCTGGACAAGTTCCACGGTCAGGTGACCGGAGTTTTCAGCGGAGATGAGCACCTGGCGGGCAAGAATCCATCCCAGGGGACAGAGCTGTGTGCAGTTGTCGAGTACATGTTCTCCCTGGAGCAGTTGATCTCCATTTTGGGTGATTCGTTACTGGCCGATCGGTTGGAGAAGATCGCTCTTAACGCTTTGCCGGCTGCTTTTTCTCCAGATATGTGGGCCCACCAATATGACCAGCAGGTGAACCAGGTGATCTGCACTGTCGCAGACCGGGATTGGACCAACGGCCCTGATGCCAATATCTTCGGATTGGAGCCCCATTTCGGATGCTGTACTGCCAACATGCATCAGGGATGGCCCAAGTTCGCTGCCAGCCTGTGGATGGGAACTCCAGATAACGGTCTTGTCGCTGTAGCCTACGGTCCGTCCATGGTTACGGCCAGGGTGGGGGAGAGCGGTCAGGAAGTGAGCATTATTGAAGAAACCGAGTATCCCTTTGATGAAACACTGGACTTTACCATCCAGTCCGCCCGGGCGGGCACTTTCCCTTTGACCTTCCGGGTACCTGCTTGGGCCAAGGGTGCGACTTTGACTTTGCCCGACGGAGAAACGTTGGCTCTGCCTGCCCAATCTTTCCAGACCATCATCAGGGAATGGCGGCCTGGAGACCAGCTCCGGCTGACTCTGCCAATGGAGCTTGAGACCGAGCGGCGGTACCAGGGTGCAATCGCAGTGTTGAGGGGCCCCTTGGTTTATTCTCTGAAGATCGGGGAAAGCTGGAAGCACATAGGTGGGGTACAGCCCCATGCCGATTGGGAGGTGTATCCCACTACCCGTTGGCATTACGGTCTTGTCATCGATCCAGCTAATCCCAGCAAATCCATTAGAGTGACGAAAAAGCCGTTAGGTCATATGCCTTTTTCGCCCGAGGGTGCTCCCATAGAGCTCAAGGTGACCGGCCGGCTGGTCCCTGAGTGGAAGCTGGAAGGAAATTGGGCTGGGCCCATTCCCCATAGTCCCACCCGTTCCTGGGAAAAGGCAGAGAAGTTGACTTTGATTCCTTACGGCTGCACCAACTTGCGGGTAACGGAGTTTCCGCTGCTGTTGGAGTAGAATGGCTGGCCCCAGCTTGTGCCCTGGCGCCTGATAGTACAAGACTTCCCTGGCTGACTTGTGATAACTTTGCTTGTCGGCAGGTCTTTCTTTGAGTAGAATATACCGTGGGTGGGTATAGTATCCAGTAGATCAAGTTAGGGGAGAAAGGGGCAGCAAAGATGGCGCATACCGATCCC
>JAAZHE010000138.1 GCA_012510855.1 Bacillota bacterium
ATGTCGTGGGTGATGAACATAATGGACATACCGAGATTCCGGCTCAGGTCCACAAGCATGTTGAGGATCCCCACTCTTGAGGAAGCGTCAATCATAGATGTAGGCTCATCGGCGATTAAGAGTTCAGGGCTGATCAAAAGGGCCCTGGCGATCATCAACCGCTGACGCTGGCCGCCGCTTAATTCATGGGGCCGCTTGAACAGCAGCTCTTGGGCGTTTAGTCCCACCTTTTCCATGGCCTCTTCCATCAGTGCCCGCTGCTGGGACTTAGAACCGTGGTCGTTTTTCAATCGAAAAGCCTTGCCAAGAAAACTGTGTACTGAGTAAAAACTGTTGAAACTGGCAAAGGGATCCTGGAAAATAGCCTGAACCTGGCGCCAATAGTCTATCCCCTTCATTGTCTGGATGTCTTGGCCCTTAAAGAGGATGCGGCCTTTGGTCGGCTGGCTCAGCCGCAGGATCATACGGGCGGTAGTGGTCTTGCCGCTGCCGCTTTCACCAAGTAGGGAGATGATCTCTCCTGGGTAGATTTCAAAGGAGACATCCTCGACAGCTACAACTTCGTGTTTACCGCTGCCGAAGACTTTGGTCAGGTTTTCCACCTGCAACAGGGGTTGTCGTTGCCTTTTGGAGTTGTTCAGTGCATTAACCAACACCATGTCGTTCTGTCACCTACTGTCTTTGGAGGAGGCTCTTCCTGGGTGCACCAATCGATCCGCTGGGCACAGCGGGGGTGGAAGCGGCAGCCCGCTGGCGGATCCTTCAAATCTGGAGGCACTCCAGGAATACCCTCAATCCGTCGTTCCCGGACGTGTCTTTCCGGTACCAGCATTGAACCCATTAAGGCCCTGGTATAGGGATGCTGCGGCTCGAAGATAATTTCTTCCATGGTGCCGATTTCTACCAATTTGCCGGCATACATGACAGCGATCCGGTCAGCTACCTGCCTGAGAAGGGGCAGCTCATGGGTAATAAACGCTATACTGGTAATTATGTCTTCATTTAGAAGTGTCATCAGCAGCCTAATTACAGCTTTTTGGGAACTGACATCCAAAGCTGACGTAGGCTCGTCGGCAATCAGCACTTTTGGATTCAGCAGGGTTGACAGCACTATCACCGTTCTTTGCTTCATACCCCCGCTGAGCTCATGGGGATAGCTTGTCAGTACCCGTTCAGGCAGTGAGAGCTCCTGCAGCCTTCCCCGGGCTAGGTCCACAGCTTCCTGCTTAGTCATCTCCGGGTGGTGCTCCCGCAGCATATCAATGGCAAAGTTTCGTATGCGCTGTGTGGGGTTGAGGGCATTCATGGCTCCCTGGGGCACCACCGATATATACTTGCCTTTGATCTCCCGCCGCGCCTGTTCAATTGGCATTGTCAAGAGGTCAAAGCCGTTAGCTGTTACCTGTCCGTCTATAACATGGAGCGGCGGGCTGTGAGTCAGGGACATGACAGCTGCAAGAGTGGACTTGCCGCATCCAGATTCTCCGGCAATTCCCAAGACCTCGTTGGGACGTAACTCCAGGGTAACTCCGTCGACTGCCTTGATCTGAACCCCGTCCACCAAGCGATAATAAGCTTTAAGATTTTGAGCTTCCAGTAGATTTTTCATCAGCTTTTCCTCAACCTCGGGTTAAATACTTCATCAAGACCAGCGTTAATCAACATCAGGGAAAAAGAGGCGACTGCTAGGAAGGCTACCGGAGGCAAAAAGGCCCACCAGGCACCGGTGCGCACAGCCTCCCACAGCAAAGCCCAGTGCAGCATCACTCCTAAAGACACTGTCTGATACGGTCCAAGCCCCAGCATACTCAAAGTGGCCTCGTTGGTGATACCTGCGGAAAACTGCAGGATAAAGGCCATGAAGATATAGGAGAACATATAGGGCAGAATCTCCTTCACGATCAGTTCGGCTGTGGTATAGCCCGAGATCCTAGCTAAGTCTACATGCTCCCTGGTCTTTAGACTGGAAGTCTGGGCCCGTACCGCTCTAGCTGTCCAAGGCCAGCTGGTTATGCCGATAATTACACCCATTACCGTAGCCGAACGGCTCTTAATGGCAATAGACAGCAAAATCAAGACGACTATGGCCGGTATCGTGATGAGGACATTAGTGATCCCCATCAGTAACTCGTCCACAAAGCCCCCCTTGAAACCGGCTAAGGCTCCTATCGTCACACCGATGCCGGTGGCCACAACCCCCGCTACAAAGCCGATCAGCAGGGAAGTACCGGTACCGTACATCAGCTGTGTAAATACATCTCGGCCCAAGTTGTCGGTGCCGAGGATAGCCTTTTCCGAGGGCGGGTTAAACAGCCCTCCGACCATTTGGAAGGGGTTGCGGTCTGTTACTCGGGGGCCTATCACCCCAAAGCAGAGCACCGCCAAGAACAAGACAGCTCCTACCATGAATCTTCTGGATCGCAATACTAAGACCAATACTTCTCCCATTTATCTTTCTCCTAGCTGTGCGGCCCGGATCCTGGGGTCAATGAATCCGTAAGCAATATCCACCAGGAAGTTGGCCAGTAGTACTGCAACAGTAATAATCAGAGTACAGCCTTGAATCAGGGGATAGTCGGTCTGCCGGATCGCCGTAAACAGCAGGCTGCCGATCCCAGGATATGAAAAGACCGTCTCTGTCACCAAGGCGCCCCCCATCATGGTACCGAAAGAGATGGCTAGTCCTGTGATCTGGGGCAGCATTGCATTTCTAAATACGTACCGGATCACCTTCTTGTCCCCGAGACCGAGGGCCTTGGAGTAATGAACGTAGTCAGTGGTGAGTTCGTACAGCGCCATCTCCCGCATGCCGATGGCTTGCCCGCCGATAGCCACTACCACCATCGAGACAAAGGGCAGTGTGTAGTGATGGAGGGCGTCTAGGATAAAGGAAAGGCTGAGCTCAGGGTAGCTGCCAAAGCTGTAGCCGCCGCCTACAGGGAAAATGGGATTGTCTACAGCTAGCGCATACAAAAGGATGATGGCTAGACAGTAATATGGGACATTGGATACGGCCAATGCTGAAGTGAAGGCAATGGCATCAAACTTTCCGCCTTTGTAAGCGCAGGCCGCTCCCAGGACGTTGCCTATAATCCATCCTACCAGAATGGTTGGGATTTGCAGGGCCACAGTCCACGGCAAAGCTTCTCTAATGAGATGGGACACTTTCCCCGGATACAGCATGAAAGAGGTACCCAAATCTCCGCGGAACAAGTTGCCGAAATACCGCAAGAACTGGATGTAAATCGGCTGGTCAAGTCCAAACTCCCGCATGTAGTTATCATAGATGCGGGCTAGAGCATCGCTCTGCACGCCGCCAGTGGCCATTTGACTCACTAAAACCATCACTGGATTTCCGGGGATTAGGCGCGGCAGGAAGAAATTCAAGCTAACCGCTAGTAAGAAGGCCACCAGATACCAGATAAATTTCTGCGTTAGATAACGAGCGAATTTGGATTTCATCATGACGATGCGGTATTAGGGAGGGCGGGTAAAGATTCGCCCTCCCTAAACACCTTCACAGCTCCTATCCTTAATTTAGTCTCTGCTTATTTGGCAGGTTCGATGACGTAGAGGATCTG
>JAAZHE010000139.1 GCA_012510855.1 Bacillota bacterium
ATCTATCCCAATGGGCAGGTCTTGGACCGGTGGTGAGTCCGCCGGCTGATGTGCTGCTTTCCGGCGGGGAGGTTCTGCAGCTGGCAGGTCTCGAGTTGGAGGTTCTCCACACACCAGGGCACAGCCCGGGTGGTATCTGCCTCAAGGTGGAAAACGTACTCTTTACCGGTGATACCTTGTTTGCCGGCTCGGTGGGGAGAACGGATTTTCCCGGCTCATCCTGGAATGAGCTGATTAGGTCCATCACTGAGGTTGTGCTGCCGTTGGACCCGGATACAGTGATCTACCCAGGCCACGGGCCCACCAGCACATTGAGGGCCGAAAAGGATCATAACCCCTTTCTGACTGGCAGACTCTAGCATTGCTGGGTTTTCCTTTGGTTGACAGTGGCTAGGGGATGACATACAATAAATCTGTCTTTTCTTTGATAAGAGCGGGGGGAGTAAAAAATGATGTTTTCTCGAATGCGGAAAGGTACCAAGGTGATAGTGGCCATTATCGCCATCGCCTTTGTAGGTGGTATGCTCTACGCCGGTGGGACAAGCCTCTTTGGTAATACAGCAACCGCTGCTGTCGCAGTAGTCAACGGCACTCCAATCCCCTATACGGCCTTTTACCAAGTTTATTTTAATATTCTGCAGCAGCAGCAATTGTATGGACAGCCCATCTCCGGGCAGATGCTGGGGCAGATTCAGTACTACGCCTTGGATCAGCTGATCAATCAGCAGTTGCTGTTCCAGGCGGCGGAGAAAGCCAAGATCAAGGTGGAAGAGGCAGCGGTCAATGAGCGCTACCAGGCCATCCAAGACAGCTACTCCTCCAAGGAGCTCTTTGAAGAGGATTTGAGAAATTCAGGCCTTACTGCTGATTCCCTCAAGACAATCCTCCGGGACTCTTTGAAAATCGAGCAGCTGCAGGCAGAGATCCTCAAGGATGTGCAGGTAACTGAGGCGGAGATCAAGGAAGCCTTCGAAGAGGTAAATGCTCGCCACATATTGATCAGACCCGAAGATGACAGCGATGGGGCCAAAGAAGCAGCCCGGCGGCAAGCAGAGCAGTTGCTGGCAGAGCTTGCAGCGGGCGCCGACTTTGCTGAGTTGGCCAAGGAGCATTCCGATGATCCCGGTAGCGGAGCAGCCGGCGGCGAATTGGGCTGGTTCGGCCGGGGCAGGATGGTGGAGCCTTTTGAGAAAGCTGCCTTTGCAGCGGCAGTAGGTGAGATCGTAGGCCCAGTGGAAAGCCAGTTTGGCTATCATATTATTCAGGTCACTGACCGGAAGGAAGCAGAAGGGGATGAATTTGAGCAGGCCAAGGAAGATCTGAGGCAGCAGCTGCTGCAGCAGAAAAACCGAGAGCGGCTCAATAAGTGGTTCGCCGAGGTGAAGGCGGAAGCGAAAATTGAGATCAAAGACCCTGCCATACTGGGCCACAAGCTGATGTTGGAAGGAGCTTACCAAGAAGCCGTTGATGCCTATCAGAAGGCACTCAAGGATTATGACTCCGATCCGTATCTCCATTCATCGCTGGCCCAGGCCTATGAGCGGCTGGGTGAGATGGAACTTGCTTTAGAGCATTACCAGGTGGCTGCCGACATAGCCGAAACCGACCCTGAGCTCTGGATGATGGTAGGCAGCATCTACCAGGAGCAGGGTAATAAGGAAAAGGCTATTGAGGCATACAAACAGGCATCCGATGCGGCTCCTTTAGATATGCTTATTCACTTGCAGCTGCTCAGTGCCTATCAGATGATGGGTGAAGAGGAATTGGTAAAAGAAGAAGAGGAAAAGATTTTAGCCATCAATCAAGCCGTCCAGGAAATGTGGTCGGGAGGCGAAGAGGTTCAGCCAGATGCTGACCAGGAAGAAGCTGAGTCAGCAGAAGCTGAATCAGTAGAGGCAGAAGAGCCGCAAGCCAGCGACAGTGACAGCGCAGAAGAAGCGCCGGCTGCTGAGTAAAGGCTGGGGATGCTGACTTTAGAATATGCTGGCCGGAGTGGCGGGTGACCGCCACTCTTCCTATACATATCGATAATGCTAATGATCAAGGAAGAGTATAGATAGACTTCGACGCTGAAGAAAGGGATGTGTTGGATTTGTTGGCAAGAACCCCCCGGGGCACCGAAGATGTGTTACCAGAGAAAAGCAGAATTTGGCGGTATATCGAAGGGCAGCTAGCGGATATATTTGCTCTGTTCGGTTATGAAGAGATCCGCACCCCCATTTTCGAAGAGACGGAGTTGTTTCAGAGGGGAATCGGTGAGACAACGGATATCGTCGAAAAGGAAATGTACACCTTTGTCGATCGGGGAGGCCGCAGTCTCACCCTAAGGCCAGAAGGTACTGCACCGGTGGTCAGGGCATACTTACAGCACAAGCTGTACGGTGAGCCTCAGCCGGTTAAACTGTATTACATCGGTCCTATGTTTAGATACGAACGGCCTCAGGCTGGTCGGTCTCGACAGTTCCACCAGTTTGGGGCTGAAGCCCTGGGAACCCAGGACCCGGCCGTTGATGCCGAGATGATTGCTATTCCCGTAGAGCTTTTCCGGCGGTTGGGGTTGGATGCTGTACAGGTTCAGATCAACAGCATCGGTTGTCCCCAATGCCGGGGTGAATACCGCTCGTATTTGATCGACACTTTAACGCCTAAACTGCAGGAAATGTGCGCCGACTGCCAGCGCCGGCTGCAGCGGAACCCCTTGCGGGTTTTGGACTGTAAAGATGAAAGCTGCAACAAAGTAAAGGTCGGCCTTAGACCTATACTGGATTTCCTGTGTTCCGAGTGCCAGGCTCACTTCCGGGCTGTGCAGGATTATCTGGAGCTTTTGGAGATCCCATACGTCATTAACCACAACTTGGTGCGGGGATTTGATTACTACACCAAGACGGTTTTTGAGATCGTCTACTCTGGGCTGGGGGCCCAGTCGGCTGTGGCTGGCGGAGGACGTTATGATGGGCTCATCGAGGAAGTCGGCGGTCCATCTGTCCCGGCGGTGGGTTTTGCCGCCGGTATGGAGCGGCTGATCCTTACCTTGGAGGATCGGGGCTGGGAACCTCCGGGCACCCGCGGCACGACGGTTTATGTTGCCGGCGCTGGGCAAACCCGAAGGGCAGTGGTGGATTTGGTTTTCCACCTGCGGCGGGCCGGTGTAGCAGCGGAAATGGACTATTTAAATAGGAGCCTGCGGGCTCAGATGAAGTCGGCCAACAGGCTGAATGCAGTTTGGACTGTGATTATCGGTGAAGAAGAACTTGAAAGGAAGGTGGCGGTGGTTCGCCACATGGAGAGCGGCCGTCAGGAGGAAGTTCCTCTAGACTCAGTAATGGACTGGCTTGGGGAACAGTTGGCCGCTACCAGCTGCCAGGGAGCGGAGGAGTGACAGCATGAGTTTTGAGAGAACCCATTATTGCGGAGAATTACGAAGTAAGCATATAGACGAAACGGTGGTCGTCTGCGGCTGGGTACATAGAAGGCGGGATCACGGTGGGGTGATCTTCGTCGACCTTAGAGACCGCACAGGGCTGGTGCAGGTGGTTTTCAATCCCGAGGTAATCAATTCCCAGTTTTTTGCCCAAGCAGAGAGGCTCCGCAGCGAGTTCGTAATCAGGGTGGAAGGTAAAGTCCGGGGGCGGCTTCCGGGGATGGAAAATCCGAATTTGGCCACAGGAGCGGTGGAGATCTATGCTGAAACGTTAGAAGTACTCAACACTGCCAAGACCCCGCCCTTTGCCATCGACAGCCACTCTGGCGTAGACGAAGCCCTGAGGTTGAAATATCGGTATTTGGACCTGCGACGGTTTGAACTGCAGGAAACCATGGCCCTGCGCCACCGGGTGGCAAAGCTGGTGCGGGATTTCCTCGATGCCCGGGGGTTCTGGGAGATCGAAACACCCATGCTCACCAAGAGCACCCCTGAAGGGGCCCGGGATTTCCTGGTGCCCAGCCGGGTGCAGCCTGGTGAGTTCTATGCCCTGCCCCAGTCACCGCAGCTTTTCAAGCAGCTCTTAATGATGGCGGGAATCGACCGCTATTTCCAGATTGTCCGCTGCTTTCGGGATGAGGACCTGAGGGCCGACAGGCAGCCGGAGTTCACCCAGCTGGATATGGAAATGGCCTTTGTGGACCGAGACGATGTCATGGCGCTGAATGAAGACTTGATGGCTTTCCTGTTCCGGGAAATACTGGGTGTAGAGCTGAAGCTGCCGTTAAGGCGCCTTTCCTATCAAGAGGCCATGGACCGCTACGGTTCAGATAAGCCCGATACCAGGTTCGGCCTGGAGCTCCAGGATGTTTCCCAGGTGGTTAAGGACTCTGGTTTTCGAGTATTTAGCGAAACCGTCAAAGCCGGCGGCGTGGTAAAGGGCATCAACGTGGCAGGTGCCGGCGAGAAATTTACCAGGAGAGAAATCGATGAACTGGTGGACCTAGCTTCATCCTACGGTGCCAAAGGCTTGGCCTGGCTGATTGTCACGGAGGAGGGCGGAAAGGGCGGCATCAGCAAGTTCTTTAGTGCCCAAGAGCTTTCTAATCTGTACGAGGCCATGGGGGCCAAACCCGGCGATCTGCTGATCTTTGTAGCTGATGAATATAGAGTCTGTGCCGATGTCTTGGGACGGCTCCGGTTGTACCTGGGGGAGAAACTGGGGCTTATCGATCATGACACCTGGGATCTGCTTTGGATCATTGACTGGCCCCTCTTTGAGTACAACGAAACTGAAGGCCGGTGGGAGGCAGCCCATCATCCCTTTACCGCACCTTTGCCGGAGGATCTGGAGCTTCTGGAGACGGATCCACCCCGGGCCCGGGCCCAGGCCTATGACCTGGTCCTAAACGGCACAGAGGTGGGCGGCGGCAGTATCCGGATACACCGTCGGGAGGTCCAGGAAAAAATGTTTGCTGCCCTGGGCTTCACCAAGGAGGAGGCAGAGCGCCGGTTCGGGTTTTTCTTGGAGGCCTTTGATTACGGCACTCCTCCCCACGGCGGCATTGCCTACGGTTTCGATCGATTGGTGATGCTTCTGGGTAGAAAGAACTCGCTGCGGGATGTCATCGCATTTCCCAAGACTGCCAGCGCGCAGGATCTGATGACCGATGCACCGGCACCTGCTATGGATAGTCAGCTGCGGGAGCTCCATATCCGTTTGACTCCAGAGGCGGAAAAACGGATTAAATCACTGCACCTGGACAGCGAAGAGTGACCCTGACCCAAATGGCAAAGACAGCCATGCTTAGAAGAAAAAGGAGCCGGAATAAGGCTTTCTATACGGAATCCTGACTTGCGCCCAGTACGGTTCTATGGTATTATGATTTTGCAGTAAGAAATTTGCCGAAAATGCTTAACTAATCGGGTTTCTAACCCTACCGTGTGCGTGGTCAATCTGACTATGTTATGAGCCAACACCATAACATAGGGAGCCTTGACTCTGGTTGTGGCGTGTAAGCCTCTGCGGGAGGACACACAAAGCAATCAGGAAGGCACCCACCTGCCAAGAGCAGGTTCATTAACAGTCAGGAAAATAGCGGCATGGTGGGGTTTCAAGGCTAGGGTTTGCATCGGTCAGGTTTACTGGCTGGTGGAAAGCCTAGCCTTATCTATATCTGATCAAGATTGAGTTTGCTATAGCTACTTCATGAAGAAAATGCGAAGGATGCCGGATGAGTATGCCGCATAGATTTGCTCGGACAGAACTCTTAATCGGAAAGCAGGGCCTAGAAGCCTTGGCGGCTTCGAAGGTGGCAGTGTTCGGTGTTGGAGGCGTGGGGTCTTTTGCTGTCGAAGCTCTAGCCCGGTCAGGCATCGGTTCCCTGACTTTGGTGGATTTTGACCGGGTAGATGTGACCAATATCAACCGGCAGCTCCACGCGCTAGCCAGCACAGTAGGCATGTATAAAGTCGATTTGATGGAGGCCAGAATTCGAGACATCAACTCCGACTGCCGGGTGGAAGCCAGGCGTGAGTTTTTCCAGCCGGAACGGGAAGACGAGTTTTTGAACGGCGGTTTTGACTATGTCATCGATGCCATCGATTCGATTCGGTCTAAGGTTGCCCTCATCAGCGGTTGCGTTACCCGGGGCATCCCCATCATTTCTGTTATGGGAGCCGCCAGGAAGCTGGATCCCACGGCCTTCCGAGTTGTGGATATATCTGAAACTTTCAACGACCCCCTGGCCCGGGTGGTGAGAAAAGGCCTGCGGGATTTAGGTATAACCAGCGGAGTTAAGGTGGTGTTTTCCCCTGAGCTTCCCCAGGAGCCCCCTCAGGATGCCGATGATGATAAAGAAGCAGCTACCGCCCCGCAGGCCTTGCGGATGAGCCGGCAGCCGCCTGGCAGCATAGCCTTTGTCCCGCCGGTAGCGGGGCTTATTGCCGCGGGTGTAGTGGTTAAAGACCTGTTGCAGCGAAATTCAGGCCCTAGGGCTCAGTGATGACGGCAGAGGGGAGGGAGGAGATTGGACCTTTTTGAACATGCCAATCAGGAAGCCATGAGGCAGCGGGC
>JAAZHE010000140.1 GCA_012510855.1 Bacillota bacterium
CAGCCAAACAGGCTTGCTCCAAAGTCTTGATATCCTCTACAAAATCCAGTACACTTGGGTTGAGGGCGATGTCTACGCCATCGCTCTTCATGAGACCTCGCTCCTTTCTGCCTATCTGTTGGTGCGAGGTCTCTATTTTTATTTCCACACGCGTTTTTCCTGCCACCGCCTACCAAAACTTTACGCTAACGAGGGAGGGGGTTACACGTGCCTAATAGGCCGGCAAAGGGCCTTGAGATTCTCGCAGGGAGTCCCCTTGGGAATTTCGCAGCCCGCTCCTGCCAGAAAAGGATTGCCTGCCGCCTCGTAGACCTGCTTAAGCTTCACGGCAATATCCTCGGGCCTTCCATACTGGACATCGGCCACCGGATCTAAGTTTCCCACCAGCACTGCAGCAGGTCCCACAACTTCCCGGGCGTAGGCCGCATCCACCATCCAGTCTAGATCCAGGATATCCACTCCCAGTTCCTTGATTTTGGGCAGGAGATGGGTGATGTCACCACAGATATGGAGCCTTACCAAGCCGCCCGCGGCATGGATATGGTCTACCAGCCGCTTTTCATAGGGGAAAATCAACTCAGCATATGTCTCGGGGGAAACCTGACTGGCAATGGCATCACCGATGCCGATGGTGTCTGCACCAGCTTTGAGCTGGGCTATGGCGAACTCAGCTCCCACCTCGCTGCAGAGGGCCATTAGAGAGTGGCAAAACTCGGGATCGTCCATCAGGTCAATGAGGAAATTCATAACACCCCTAAGGTCTGCAGCCTCAGCCGCCGGCCCCTCTACCCAACCCAATATGGAATACTCTCCCTTCACCGCCTCTGCCAGAGCCTCCACTGCTTTCACCCGGTCCAGCATTCTTTCGGACTCATAGGGGTTAGGACGCTTGAGGGAAGACAACTCCTTGGTATCTTGAAGCGGCGGCGCCAAGAGCCGCGGGACCCCATCTTCCACAAACTCAATCTCTCCGCCAAACCCTTGTGTTTCCCGATAAGGATCGGAAATCACACTCACCTGATCAAAACCAAAGTCCTTAACACACCGCAGGTTAGCTTCAACCAGCACCCGATAATCCGCGGCAAACTTGCCATAGTTGGATCCTATGTAATCTGCAGCAAAAGCCATCAAGATCGGCACCCGGGGAAGTATATCACTGGAGCCTCCCTGGACAACGGCCATATATCTTTCATAGCTGTTCATCACTACTGCCTCCTCCCTGCAGGCCTAAATCCGGCTGCTAACTGCTGATTAAACATTCTTGGTGGAAGGCTCCTTCCCCTCTGAGCCGGTCCTTGCTTTCGGCAGTATGAGATTAATATTATCCAAGTAGCTAAGCGGCTGCATCGCTTTTTTCATGCACTATCGATATGCCAACACTCAGCAGCCTGCGGACAATGACCCGGGGCAATAAACTGCCCACGATATCAACCCAAAGTACCATGTGAAATACGGGATCAATCTGCCTTAAAGAAGGCTGTGCTCACATCAACTCCAGTAACATCTTCCAGCTCCTGGGCTAAAGCGTCAACCTCTTCCTCTCCTCCTTCCACCATTAAGGCGATTAATCCCCGATCCCGGGCAGGATCGTGGACACCGCTTCGGGCTAAAATCAAGTCTCCGTACTTGGTCAAAACCTCCTGAACCTCCGGAGCCTGCTCCCGCCTATTCTTGAGTAAGACTCCCATTACAGCCAATGCCACATAACCACCTCCAACAGGCTCAGTTCTTCTAGCAGCAGAGTACCCAATTTGCAGCTAAGACTTGCGTTGGAGTTGTGA
Source organism: Bacillota bacterium (assembly GCA_012510855.1). Classification (GTDB taxonomy): domain Bacteria; phylum Bacillota; class Limnochordia; order DTU087; family DTU087; genus DTU087. The sequence continues at coordinate 1,782 of JAAZHE010000140.1, forward strand.
GGATTCCTCCTGAAGCAGGCACCCGAGTCTATCGAATAACTCCACACTTGCATAGAATTCCACAGGCAAATATGCTATGCTGAAGTAAGGGACAGGTACACAGAAGCTTGCTAGGGGAGGCAGCAACTGTATGGACATAACCGAAACCTTGATGACATTACCAGCTGGCCATGAACTGGTGGGCCAGCAGTGTATCGTCTGCAAGGGTACTTTTCAGGTTAATGATGAAGTGGTCTTATGCCCCCGGTGCAAGACGGCCCACCACGCTGACTGCTGGCGGGAAGTAGGCGGATGTGGAAGTTACGGTTGTCCCACTGTGGCAGTAACCGTCAAGAAGGAGAAGGCAAAGCCGGCGGGCGATTCCCACCTCTTGAAGCGCACTCCGAGGGAGAAGGCCCTCATTGCCCTCGGGATAATATTGGCCCTGGGACTTTTGGCCTTTGCCATGCGGCCAGCCCCCGACCCAGCGGCTGGGCGGACCAAAATCAGCATTATGGTGCCCGGCGGGATGTACGAGACAAATTACTACGAGCCCTTCATCGATGAGTTTAATGACAGCCAACCGGAGTTGTACATTGCTTTTTCCGTCACGCCTTCCATTGCATACCAGCAAAAACTCGTAGTTCTCCTGGGAGCACGGGATGCACCGGATATTTTCTCCTTGGATAAGGAGCAGTTTGTCGTGTTCGCTACCAACAAGGGGCTGCTGAATCTCACCCCCTACTTGGAAGCAGAACCCGAACTGGTTGACAAGTTCTTTCCCAATGGGACCGAACAATACTGGGTCAATGACGGCATTTACGGTATTCCCCATCCGGGGCGCAATGAGATCTTCACCATCTGGGCTCTATCTCCCAATCCAGATACAGCCTGGGATATACTGGTCATGCTCTTGGACAAAATCAGCACAGACTGGCCCGAGGAGTTGATGGAGGACGCGGTCTTTGAACCTTGGAGGATACAGTTCCCCGAACCCGGCCTGTGATAGGACCGCCCCTGGGAAGCATTCGGCTGAAACCAGTAAGGTCGAGGTATGACCATAACAGCCCCGTTGCTGGCTGCTTCCGGGGCTGGGAGACTGCGGGGCTGCCTGCCCTATATGACAGCCCCGCTGCATGTTCTAGTTTCTAACCCTTTATTCATCCTGCCCCTGCCCCAGCAGCACTCGGGCAGGGCTGCCATCGCTCCCTTTTAGGAGCAGTGGGAGGGCCATCAGGTAGTAGCGGCCGGCAGCCAAACCTTTGAGTTTCAACCCTTCGACGATCACAACCCCTGCTCCCAAGAGGGCCTTGTGAACGGCAAAATCCGAATTAGGCTCATACCTTTCAATGGAGAGATAGTCGATCCCCACCAGCTTAATTCCCTGCTTAATTAGAAACTTGGCAGCCTCCAAGCTAAGTCCGGTATAATCCCGACGAAAACCTCCTTCGGGGGTCAGTGTCGAGTTATCTGTGCGGAAGACTACCCGTTCTGCTCCCGCCCAATTCACCTTTTCTAAATGGCAGGGTTCGATCAAATCGCAGCCTGGAACATCGACCAGAAGACAAGGTCCAACCAGGGTTGCCAATGGGATCGCGTCGATGGTAGTTCCCCCGGATATGAAATGCCGGGGAGCATCGATATGGGTGCCGGTATGGACACTCAAGGTCAACCTGGTTCCCTGCAGACCGTCTTCTTCATGGGTTGCCGTTCTTTCCATGACCGGCTGTGCATCCCCCGGCCATACTGTCATTTGAGGGTTAATCACCCAGGTGACATCAATCCATTTCACAATGGCCACACTCCCTCTCGAGTTTTCGCTGAGCTTAGCTCAAACCAACAGACGGCAGGGCCCTTCTTAACGGGCACAAAGCTGCACAAATAGTCCCGGCCTCACCGAGAGATACCCGTTTTTTTGTCCTTGCCACCGCAGCGGCCAGGTATAGCCCGCTGTTACACTGAAACCCGGCGAGAGCTCACAACTTATCCCAAGACTGCAACCGACTTCGGCTTTGTCTAGCTGCTGCCACGCCCCTAGCTGGATGAATCCAGACCAGGGGGCCTGCAGCCGACGGGATAGGCGAAACACTCCCTGTTTTGTGACGAGCTTACCTGTCAGCGGGTTTTCTACCGACTTAGCCGCAGCCCGGGTCCAAATCTCCCAGGGTTCTAGGCGGAGCGTACCTTCTGCCGCGGCTTCCCATGCTGCAGCCTTGGCTCCTGCAAGGGTTGCCCCCAACAGTATTTCCCGCTCGACCCAAGGTCCCTGAGGCGCATCCTGACTAAGGCCTAGGGAAAATCGGTTCACCCAGTGATTGTTCTCTTTTGGGAGCGGCAGAGTCTCTCGAGCCCTAGCCCAGCCCAGCTTCAAGGTGAGATCATGTTCGAGCCTCGTTTCCAGTTCCAGAGCACCCTCCCAGCGGGGTTTGTTTTCTTCCGCATCCCTCACCCATTCTCCAGTGCCGCTGAGGGACCAGTTTTCCACGTTTGAGTAGCTGGCAGAGACGGAAACTGTTTGGGAATACCTGTCGATGCCGGAGTTGGAACTTCTACTTCTGTCGGATGAACTTCCCGCTTCGGAGCTGACGCCGCGTCCGGTTCCGGCGCTAGGTCCGATGCCACTGAACCTGTACCTATCGGTATGGGCCAGGCTGACCGTGAAGTGTTGGTTAATTTCACCACTGACTCCAACGGACCATTCTTGGAAGTCCCTGTGGGTGAATATAGCTCCTTGAGTTAAGGATGCTCCTAAGCGTCCTGTAATGTAGGGTCGAAAGCGCCCGCTGCCGTACTTGGCACTGAGCTCAGCAACAGCTTGGATTGGTCTTTCGCCTTGGTGACTGCTGTTACCTCCATCATGGGGCAAGTCCTGCATGAGGGAAATCTGGCCCCGCCACTCTAGTTGAGCTAGTTGGCCGTCGGCTTCTATCAAGCCATAGTGACTATGCTCCTTCGTAAAGGATTCCGCCCATTGACGGCCGTAGCCAAGGCTCCAGCGGGGAAGCCCAGCTCCTTGAAAGTTGAGCCTTTGTTCCCAGCCAGTCTTGACTTCACCTGTGGCCCCGTGGGGGTGTTCCACCCGGGAGCCGGCAGTGTCTATCACTCCCTCTCCCACTTCTTCCCGCTTGACTGTAAGGGATGTCCACCAGTTTTCTGTTAGATCCACCTCCAGCCCTAAAGCCCATCGGCAAGATTCCTTCTCAGCCAGACTCAAAGGTCCCATCCCCAACTGAGCCCGAGGTCCGGAGGAATCCAACTCAGTCCACAGTCGCTGAACCAACCGGGTGAGGGAGCTGTTAGTCAAGGGACCACCGCCGCTCTCCTGACTGGTCACACCCCAAAAGCCGATGTATTCCTTACCTTCTTTCGCCCACCCAGCGCCAATTCTTAGTCCCGGATATACCTCTATGGCCCCGAGGAGCTGCCAAGCAGAACGGTTGACTAAAGGGGCTTTCCCTTTCAGTTCTTGGCCGCTGCTTTCGGGAACCGTCAATCCTCCTATGGCCAGTGCTTCTAGGGCTGTCTGGAAGCTTGCCTGAAGGACTAGGCTCTTGTCAACAAACCGACCGCGAATGCCGAGTATTCTATATTCCGTCTCCTCCCCGATTTCTAAGTAACTTCCCACAAGTTCCAGCTTAGGCTTGGTTATGGCTAGGCTGGCCTCTTTCCAGAGGACATCACCACCAGCTAAACCGGAATGAGTATAGGTTATAAGGATATACTGCCTATCGCCCCGGGAATTGTGGGAACTTACAGTGCGGCCTAAGGTCACTATCCCCCGAGAGTAATCAACTCGGTAAAGCACCGGCGCCTCAGTTTGCCAGACTTGCCTGTGGGCATCCCAGCTCACAACCCTTACATCAACCGACCCATAGCTGGGCAATGGTTTGGGTAAAGTAAAGGGGCCCGATGTGTTATCTGCCGGGTATAGTCTGAAGTGAGGCCAAGTCTCAGGGACACCGTAGAAGCCCCGGAAAACCAGATCGCCCTTCCGCACCGCTCCCTGCACTCCGGCTATAAGTAGATCATCCATCGGCAGCCGCCCCGGAGGCAGAAAATGACGCCACCTACCCCCCTCCACGGCCCAGTTGTCTCCTTCTGCCCGAAACCTCATCCCATGGGGAGGAAACTCTCCGATGGTCACCGTCAAAGGTTCGGCAGCAGATACCAAAGGATTTCGATGCTGTGTAGCCTCCTTTGGGTCTACCCTCAAGGGCGGTGCTGGATGGGCGACCGCTGGGTCCGGCTCAAGCCTGATCTCCAAGGACGCGCTTTCAGTCAAAGGTAACAATAGATGGGCATCAATGGTTGTAAGGGGCGATGTGGCAATGAACATCCCAGAGGTGACTTCAAGGCTCTTAGACACTCTGCCAGCCTCCAGCTTCTCCGTCGCAGTAAAACCTGCTGCCTGCGCTTCTACCTCAGCACCTTTGGACAGCACATCAAGACCCGCGAGTACCCAGACTTCCGCTTCCAGGGACTCACCCTGTCTCAGGGGACCAGCCTCCCAGCGAAGTGTAGTCCTAGCTGTACGGACTTTGATTCTTTCATCGATTTCAATCCGGCCCCTTTCTGCTCTCCCACCCGCATATGCAAAACCTTGCGGAATGCTGAGCTCGGCAACGGCCCCCAGCAGGTCTTTGGTACCCGAATTGGTGAGCCGTAGGGTAATTCCTAGGAGCTCTCCGATGGCAATTGCCCTAGCTGAAAGCTCCAGGTCGAGGTCCAGCGCTCGGTTGGGAAGAAGCTCAAATGAGATTTCCCTTTCCTCGTATCCGTCCAGGTAGAAAAGCTCGCTTACGGCCTCGAGGTAACCCGGCAGGCTGGCTTCCAAGTAATACTCACCTGCTGGCAGGTATTCCAGACTGTAAGTGCCATCCTCTCTTGTAACACAGCTCGCTGCCTGCCGCCGTTCCCGGGTGTACACGACCACATGGACACCGGGCAATCCTTCACCGGTATCAGCCCTCAAGATGCGGCCGTAAACCCTACTTCGTCCCGCGTACCCGTGGTGGGCGACTTCAATGATGCCGGCAGCAATGGTCTCCTGGGTAGATAAAAGGACTACCTCGTAGTGATAGATGCCGGGCTTAATGAACTCATAGCTCCCTTGAGAACCCTGCGAAATCCTTCCATCCCAAGAAATCTCCTGCCATTTCCCGCCTTCTTGAGTTGTGGATAAGACCTGCACCACCTTGCCTTGAGCATCAGTGATCCGCACTTCCACCGCCAGCGGACCACTCCCCGGGACCCAATAGCCAATGGTCAATAGACCTTTGCCGTCGGGAATGAAAGGCGTTGGCTGAACCCAAGAATGCAGCGGCTCGAGACCTGGACTTAGGGTAAAACACAGCTCCGTTGTGTATTCCCAAGGCAAAGGAGGGTCGTCCCAGCTGGGGGACAGGCGGTAGTCAATCCGGACTAATTGACCGGTTCTATTAGTGGGAGCCGCTGGTCCGTATACCGTCTGGGGCGTATTGGCTTGAAGGGGTGTCCACTTCGGGGGTTCCCCATCATTGACTGCCCAGGACAGGCGGCTTGCGGGGATCTGGATCTCAGGCTGGCCTCGGTTGACTAAGTCACTCCTCGCCTCAATGGACAGAATCCACTGGTCCTGCGGAGAGATGACCAAAAGCTGGGTGCCGCCGGTAATCACCACCGGCGGCCTGGCGGGGTCAACCTCGCCAAAGGATATGACAGGACTTCCGTTGTGCAGCCCAATGAACCCAGCTGCTTCCCCAGCGCTTACCATTGACCCCAAAAGCAGGATCACAATCCATAGGCTGTGGAACCGTGGCAGTTTACCGAGAGGCAACTGCATCCCCCGCCAATACCTCCAAAGTCCGCTCAGCATCCAGCAAAGCCACACCATCACTTACCAGACTCATCCGCATAGTGTAGCGGCCTGGATGAAGCGGCGGCAGCAGTCCCGCCACTTGGCAGCTTCCCCCCGGTGGTACCATGTCGGACTCAACCGCCACCGATGCACATGCATCGCCTGCCGCATCCAGGATCATCAGCTCCCCTGTGGCCCGCCAAGCTTGGGTTCCGCTGTTATGCACGATTGCAGTAAAGCCGGCAGGCTGGTAAGCAGTCACCTGCTCCGGCTGCCAGCTCACCAGGTCTCCCCTGATGGTAGCCAGCTGATACGGTTCCACAACTCTGAAGGCCCATTGACCAGCCCTGATGGGCTGCCCATCAACGGCCAGATGGGCACTGACTTGGTATGTACCGATCGGCAGTTCCTCCGGCTGCCACCAAAGAGGTACCCGGCGGCTGCAGCCGGGTAGGACCGTTACCGGCTGCACCGGCAAGCGGGTCATTACAGTACCGTTCTCCTCTGCGACCTCTATATAGCCTGAAAATGAGCCGTGGACTTTACCCAGATTTGAAACAATGGGAAACAATCCCACTCTGCCTCCGGGCTCAGTTTGTTGGATATCCAAACCGGTAACCACAAGATCCGCCGGCGGACTGTCGACCAACTGAAGCAGAGTGATAACCGCCAACCTGGAAATGGTGGTCGTTCCCTGGAACTGGTTCGGCGACTTAACTTCGAAAAAAATGACTGGATAGAACCCCCCTTCTATCCCATTTAGGTACCCCACCACCGCAAGGACTGTATCCTCTTCGCCGGGTCCCAGAATGAACCTATCCTTATCCAGTTTAAGACAGCTTGCTCCCCAAAGCCTTTCTGCCGGCGAATCGAGATACACTGGCGATCCATCCCAACGGTGTTCTCCCCTTCCCACGTAGACGGATATCTCGAGGGGTTCTTCTCCGCCATTCAGCACTCGAATAGGGGGCAGCTGGTCCCCCTGGGCAACCGTTGCCACCACCCTGGCAGGGCTAACCACAACGCCCCTAACCAGTTCCTCGCCAAAAGCGCCGTTGGTTAAGAATAGGACTGTCAGCAAGTTCGCCAAGAGCAGCATTAGTAGAAGCTTGCTCCTACCCATCAGTACCACTCCTTATGCGAGACGTTGGTCAGCATATCCTATGGAGTCAAAATGTTCACCCTCCAACGACCACACAGAGATTCTAGTTACACAGACTGACTTGTCTCCCATCGATGATTGTTGTGGCGGTATTTGATGGTTAACTATGGTATGCAAGGATAGGTGCCGGCAAGCGATCAGACTCGTGTAAGTAACAGATTTGTCCTCGTATCCTAGTAGTTTAGACCGACGGTGTATCGCAATAGGATCCTATACTCTCGTCCGGCTCCCAGAGGCTTATCGCCGTAATCCGGAAGCAGCCGGAGGTAAAACAGCACCTCTTTACCGGCTTCACCGGTTGGCGGCTGTGATGAGACAATGGAGCTGGGTGTTGAGGAAAGGTCCGTCCACGGCCCGCCGGGGCTTGTGGCCCACTGGAGGGGATGGGTGAGGGATGCCCCATCGGAAAGATAGGTGCCGGTGCCTAAATCATATTCTCTCATCCTGCCGGTTGCCAGGTCAGAGCTGATCTCTATTCCCCACGGGCTGTTGGCCTTGACCTTGACAACTAAGGCAGGGGATATGGTTTCCTCGCCGGGCACCGCGTTTCTGGCCAAATCTATATACCCCTCGGGCCAAGAAACCACCGCTATACTCTCTGCAATGTTTACTGCTACTGTAGTCATATTGGTTTCTTGGGTAGCGGCTTGTACCTTGCCTGTTGCTAGCATCACTAGGACAGCAAGCAGCGCAGCCCATTGGGTTTTCCTCCAGCACTGCATCTTCTCACCTCCTTTGTGCAGTATGCTGCCGATTTACCATGCAGTGCAGGTGATCGAGCCTTGATAACCCACAGTGATCCTATTTGGAGCAGTCTTTGCTTTGCTTCATGGCCGGCGTCACCTTCCCGAAAAAGCTGGCCTGCACTTGAAAAATGGAGAATTGCAGCTTCTGTTTACCTAATGTTTTGCGGTGTTTTACTATTACTTTCCCCATGGTTTATTTTTATTTTACCAATACCTGCGATATCGCTTTGTCGATTTGTGTCGATTAGCCTCCGGGCAAAGCTTGTCAATGCATAGAAAAACCCCACCCAGTTCTGGATGGGGCTATGTCTCATCTTTAGCTGCTTATCTTACACAGCGGTCGGCAGCACAGTCCATTATCTGCAAATACCCTTCTCTACTTTCCAAGTATCTTCTCTACTTCTCCTACTTCACTGCCGCGGCCGCTTCCGCCAGCAAGGCATCGACTTTGTCGGTCTTTTCCCAGGGAAGGTCTAGGTCTTCCCGCCCGAAATGGCCGTAGGCCGCAACCGGCCGGTAAATAGGCCGGCGAAGATCCATATCACGGATAATGGCCGCGGGACGGAGGTCAAAGACTTTTTGGACCCAAGAGGCAATGGCCTCATCGGGGTAGATACCTGTACCGAAGGTATCCACCATTAAGGAAACAGGCCGGGCAACCCCTATGGCATAGGCCAGCTGTACTTCACAGCGGCGGGCCAGCTTAGCCGCCACGATGTTCTTGGCGACATAGCGGGCAGCATAGGTTGCCGAACGGTCCACCTTGGTGGGATCTTTCCCAGACAGCGCTCCACCTCCGTGACGGCCCATACCGCCGTAAGTGTCCACAATAATCTTCCGGCCAGTGAGTCCGGAATCACCGGCAGGGCCGCCGATGACAAAGCGGCCGGTGGGATTGATAAAATACCTGGTCTTATCATCTAGAAATTCAGAGGGAATAACAGGAAGGATGATTTCCCTGAGGATATCATCACGGAGCTGCTCTTGGGTAATCTCTGGATGGTGCTGAGCAGAGACCACTACTGTATCAACCCGCACCGGGCGGCCGCCTTCATACTCCACCGTCACTTGGGTCTTACCGTCAGGCCGCAGATAGGGAATAATCTCTGTTTTCCGGGCATCGGCTAGACGTTTGGCCAGTTTGTGGGCCAGTGAAATGGGCAAAGGCATCAACTCCGGCGTTTCATCGGTGGCATAGCCGAACATCAGTCCCTGATCGCCGGCACCCAGCGTAGACTCATTTTCATTATCTCCGTGCCGGGCTTCCCAGGCATGGTTGACCCCGATGGCAATATCAGGACTCTGCTCGTTGATGGCGGTCAAGACCGCGCAGGTATCACCATCAAAACCAAATTTGGCCCTGGTGTACCCTATTTCCCGCACCGTGTCCCGGACGATCTTAGGGATATCCACATAGCAATTGGTACTGATCTCCCCCATCACCAAAACTAAACCAGTGGTCACTGCGGTCTCACAGGCTACCCGGGCATCCCGGTCCTTTTCCAATATGGCATCGAGTATTGCATCGGAAATCTGATCACAGATTTTGTCTGGGTGTCCCTCAGTCACCGATTCAGAAGTAAACAAATATCGCTTACTCGACATGCCAGCACCTCCTTCGCCAATAAAAAACTCTTCCCATTCAGGGGGAAGAGGCACCGACAAAGCAGTCCTACTCATCTCCCAGAATGGTTGCCATTCTGCAGGAATTGGCACCTTGCTGTATCCTCTCCAGCCGGTTGCCGGGCTTCATTGGGCCAGTCCCTCCGCCTCTCTTGATGAGCAGCAGAATATGAGCTTGTATACCAAATACCAGTATCGTAGTCAATCGTATCATTCCCGCTAATGAAAGTCAATGACAAGCGGGGGCATTTCATCCCTACCGACGGGGCCGGCAGGCAAAAGCCCGGCGGTCCAACTGTCGTAGACTGCCGGGCCTTGAAATCCCTTGCCTAAAACCCGTCCCGGCTTGATGCCGGATAGAACAACCCTCTGACCCTTATCTCATGAAGAGAGGTGCAAATACCAAAGCGACGATGGTCATCAGCTTGATGAGGATATTCAAAGAAGGACCAGAGGTATCCTTGAAGGGGTCGCCTACAGTGTCGCCCACAACCGCGGCCTTATGGGCATCACTGCCTTTACCGCCGTGGGCTCCGCTTTCGATATACTTCTTGGCATTGTCCCAAGCGCCGCCGGAGTTGGCCATCTGGATAGCCATACACACACCTACCACCAGCGCACCGGCCAGCAGCCCGCCCAAAGCCTCAGCGCCAAGGATAACACCGACGAGGATGGGGGCCACCACGGCGATGAGCCCAGGAACAATCATTTCCTTGAGGGCAGCCTGGGTAGAAATATCTACACAGCTGGCATAGTCAGGCTTGCCCTTGCCCTCCATGATACCAGGAATGCTTCGGAACTGACGCCGCACTTCCTCGATCATCTGGTTAGCTGCTTTACCGACTGCCTCCATGGTCATGGCAGAGAAAAGATAGGGCAGCAAAGCACCGATAAACAGACCTGCAGTCACCATAGGGTCTAGGATGTTGATGCCGCCCTCAAGGCCTACGACTTGAGAGTAGGAGGCAAAGAGCGACAAAGCCGTCAAAGCTGCAGAACCAATGGCAAAGCCTTTACCAACAGCAGCGGTTGTATTACCTACGGAATCCAGGGTATCGGTGATTTCCCTGACGCCGCTGGGCAATTCTGCCATTTCGGCAATACCGCCGGCGTTGTCAGCGATGGGACCGTAAGCATCCACAGCCACAACGATACCGGTGGTACCCAGCATTCCCACAGCTGCCAGAGCAATACCGTACAGTCCTTGGGTCATATCGGTACGGCCGCCGGCAGCAAAGAAGGCAATGATGATGCCGATGGCAATCAAGAACACAGGCACTGCCACCGAAGACATACCGACTGCCAGTCCGCTGATGATAGTCGTACCGGGACCGGTTTCAGACTGGTGAGCAATTCTCCGGACCGGTGCATGGGCATCGGAGGTATAGTACTCCGCTGCCTGACCGATGGCAATACCAACCACAAGACCGACCAAAACCGACACAAAGGGTGCCAAGGTGCCCAGTATTGCTCTGCTGAGGAAGAAGGAACCAATGATCAGCAGAATCCCGCTGACATAGGTGGCACGGTTCAGTGCACTCTGGGGATCGCGGTTGTCTCCTGCCTTGACAAACTGAGCACCAATAATGGAAGCAATGATACCGATAGCAGCAAGGGCCATTGGGAACATCGCACCTTGAGCTCCGTAGGCGATAACTCCAAGGGTAATTGCAGAGATAATCGACCCGACATAGGACTCAAACAGGTCTGCGCCCATTCCGGCAACGTCGCCGACGTTATCACCGACGTTGTCCGCGATGACTGCCGGGTTTCTGGGATCGTCTTCCGGAATGCCGGCTTCTACTTTACCTACAAGGTCAGCACCGACGTCAGCTGCCTTGGTATAGATACCGCCGCCGACACGGGCAAACAGGGCTATGGATGATGCGCCGAGACCAAAGCCGGTGATTATAGCGGCATCCCGATAGATCATGTAAAGCACCGCGATACCTAAGACACCGAGGCCCACCACTGTCAAGCCCATAACTAAGCCGCCTGAGAAGGCTATGGATAGCGCACGGCTCAAACCGCCTTCCCTTGCGGCATTAGCTGTTCTCACATTGGCTTTAGTAGCAACCGTCATGCCGACATAGCCGACAGCGATTGAGAAAAGGCCTCCAATAACAAAACACAGGGCTACTCCAAATCCTAGCCCAGGCGTCAACAAAAGAACGAAGAACAAAACTACCATAAATACAGCCAGCACACGGTACTCTCTCCGCAGGAAGGCATTGGCTCCTTCTTGTATGTACGAGGCAATCTCCTGCATGCGATTGGTACCTGCTGAAACGGCGCTGATGCTGGACGCCCGCCTCCCGGCGACGGCCAGTGCTGCCAACGCGCAAAGAATAATCAGCCACGAATTCACCCTTCATTCCTCCCTCTTTTGTCTTATGGGTAGTAAGACTGGTACAGCACCTATTATGAAACCTAAGCCTCCTTCCTTACTGCTGCCAGTGGACTCCGGCCACTCTCTTCACCTTTATACACAACATATTGACCGGAGACTAGCAAGTTCCGCTTTTTCAGCTGTGGATAATCCCTCATTACAACCAAGGTCTATTTTAGCATAGGTAAACTATCCTTTCAATTGCCCCCATTTCTGGAAAGTAAAGACACAATCGTCTGAACAGCGTTACTTATCTCCGCAGATAATGACTTCAGTGCGGGCCAAGGCTTCATCTAAGAGTTCCTCAAGAGGCAACTTCTTTTCTGCTTTCTCCACTTCTGCCAGTTTGGGGTGGGTTTCGGGGTGCCGCGGCACAAATATGGTACAGCAGTCCTCGTAGGGCCGGATGGAAATCTTATACGTATCGATCCGCTCAGCTATATCAACGATCTCTGTCTTGTCGAACCCGATGAGCGGACGGAATACCGGCAGCTGCACCACAGCATTGGTCACCAAGATGCTGTCCATGGTCTGGCTGGATACCTGCCCTAGGCTTTCGCCGGTAATCAGGGCCGCCGCCCCTTCCCGGCGGGCGATGGCCTCCGCCAGCCGCAGCATCATCCGCCGCATAATGGTAATCATCAACTTCGGAGGACAGTGTTGGTTGATGGCCTTTTGGATTTCTGTAAAATGAACTACGTGGACAGGAATGGGACCGCCGTAGGCCGATAGAATTTCGGCCAGGTCTAACACCTTCTCCTTGGCTCTTTCGCTGGTGAAGGGATAGCTGTGAAAATGAACAGCTATCGGGGCTACACCCCGTTTCATCATCAGATAACCTGCCACAGGGCTGTCGATACCGCCCGAAAGAAGCAGCACTCCCTTGCCGCTAACTCCCACCGGCAAGCCGCCGGCTCCAGGGATTCTTTCTGTGTAGATATAGCTGTAATGCTCCCGGATCTCCACTTCCACAGCAAGCTCCGGCTGATGGACATCCACCGACAGCTGGGGGAATCTCCTCAGCAAACAAGCGCCAAGGTCTCTGCTCATCTCCGGGGAAGTAATGGGAAATCCTTTGTTAGCCCGGTGGGTGATGACCTTAAAGGTTAAGCGATCTCCTTCGCCTATCCGCCTTTTCTTGAGACTATCAGCTACCACCTCAACGGCCGCCTCTTTGATGGCCTCCACCTGCAAAGGAGCCTGCACCACTGGGCTGAAGGAGGCAATGCCGAATACCTTTTGCAGCCGCTCTATCATCTCCTCCATACTGGCCGTAAGGGGGACATAGAGCCGCGCGTGGGCCCGCTCCACGTCCTCAATGCCCAAATCCTTGAGGGCTGCCTCGATATTGGTCTGCAGCCGCTGTTCAAACATTCGCCGGTTCTTGCCTTTGGTGCCGATCTCGCCGTATCGGACCAACAACAGATCGTACATATCACTGCCTCCTGTTAATACCGCTGAAACCGCCGTAGTTCCCTGACAGCTTTCCCGATCAGCTCCGCGGCCCTTTCCACTTCTTCTACTGTATTCTCCCAGCCAAAACTGATGCGAATACTCCCTTGAGAAACCTCGGGATCGACCTTCATGGCCTTCAGCACATGGCTAGCAACATCCCGCTTGGAAGAACAAGCCGAACCGGTGGAGACAAACAGTCCTTCTGCCGCCAGGGCATGGACTAACACCTCTCCCCGCACACCGGGAAACCCTACATTGAGTATGTGGGGCGAGTTGGCCAAGGGATCGCCAATCACTTCAGCATCTGGAATCTCCTTGAGCAAGGCCAAGAGCCGTTCCTGCAGCCGCCGCCATTTCTGCGTCCGTTCTGCCATCTGCTCCGCGGCCAAGGCGACTGCTTTTCCAAACCCCACGATTCCAGGGACGTTCTCAGTACCAGACCGCAGCTCCCGCTCCTGACCACCCCCGGTGATCTGGGAGATCAACCTAACTCCCGCTCTGCAGTAAAGGCCGCCTACTCCCTTGGGAGCACCCAGCTTGTGGCCGCTAATGGTTAGAAGATCTACCCCCAGCTCTCTGACCCGGCAGCTCACCTTCCCCAAGGCTTGCACTGCATCACTGTGGAAATAAACCTCCGGATCCCGCTCCTTCACCAGCCGGGCAATTTCCGCCACCGGTTGGATGGTGCCCACTTCATTGTTAACTGCCATCACTGTAACTAAGACGGTATCCTCCCTCATGGCAGCCGCTACTGCCTCCGGTGCCACCCTTCCCGTGCTGTCGGGAGGGACCAGGGTGTATTCACACAGGTCCAACTGGGCCAGCTGCCTTAGGGTTTCCAAGACAGCAGCGTGTTCGACCGCTGATGCTACCACATGCTTGCCCTTTCTGATCTTCGCCTGCAGGGTTCCGCGAATTGCCAGGTTATCCGCCTCGGTACCCCCCGAGGTAAAATAGACTTCATCTGCGTGGCAGCCTAAAGCTCCCGCTATCGCTTCTCTAGCCTGCCGCACCAAGCGCTCGGCTTCTAAACCCAGCGTATAGGGAGAGGAAGGATTGCCGAAGGTCTCCGTCATAGCCTGCTGCACCACTTGGGCAACTTCCGGCATTACCCGGGTAGTAGCTGCATTATCAAGATAGATCATCTGAGTCTCTCCTACATTATGGCTCCCAGATCCGCATCAAGAATCCAGATCAAAAAGACAGGTAAGATTAGAACTCAACCTAGAACTACAGTTCAAGGCGTTTGGCCCCATCTTCTGCCTCGCATACGTAAATCTCTGGGTCATTTCCCGTCTCCTCGGCGTATCTGGCCTTGACAAAGGCGACAAACTCATCTACCGCCTCGGCTCTTACCAGGTTAACAGTACAGCCGCCAAACCCCGCTCCGGTCATCCTGGCACCGCAGGTGCCGGGGGCTTCCCAAGCCGCCTCCACCATGATGTCCAGCTCTTTGCAGCTTACTTCATAAAGGTCCCTCAGGCTTTCATGGGAGGCCCGCATGAGCCTGCCAAACTCTTCAACGTCGCCGGCCCGCAGGGCTTTAACACTGTCCTTAACCCGTTCGTTTTCAAAGACAATATGCTCACACCGTTTAGCCACCACCGGGGGCAGCTTGTCCTTGTACTTGGCAAAATCCGCCGGGGAAACATCCCTCAAGGCCTTTATTCCCGGCAAGTATTCCTTGAGGATTTCAACTCCCATTTCACACTGACTGCGCCGCTCGTTATACGCTGAATCGACAAGGCCCCGCTTCACCATGGTATTGGCAATGACGATCTTATATTCATCGTTAGAAGGGAGGGGCACCAGTTCGTAATCTAAAGAGCGGCAGTCCAAAAAGAGGGCATGTCCTCTCTTGCCCAAGCCGGAAATAAACTGATCCATAATGCCGCAGTTTACACCTACGAAATTATTCTCTGCAGCCTGGGCAACTTTGACCAATTCCACCATATCCACAGCAAACTCCCCGATGGCCGCGGCAGTGACCCCGGTAGCCATCTCCAACGCCGCCGAAGAAGACATTCCCGCTGCCACCGGCACATCACCGCTGAATACGGCATTCATCCCCCGCACCGGCAGCCCTCTCTCTTTGAGCAGGAGAAGGACACCTCGGATATAATTGCTCCAATTGGCCTGCTTATCCGGCTCTATCCGGTCTAAGGAAAAGCTGGATCTTGAATTCAGGTCCAAAGCATAGAGATGGACTTCATCATCATCCCGGGGAGATGCTGCCATGATAATCTCTCGGTCTACCGCCGCCGGCAGCACAAACCCGTCGTTGTAATCGGTATGTTCTCCAATGAGGTTAACTCTACCCGGCGCCTTGACTACTTCCACTCTCTCCCCGGCGCCCAGAATCTCAACTAATTTCTCCCGCACCAGCTGTGCCCGTCTAAGGGTGTCGGCCATTAGATTCCCCCCGTTTCTCTCTACTAACCATGCAGCCGATTCTATTCGGCTAGTCATCGATTTCATCTATCGTCAATTTCATCAATGGTCTTTGGACCTGCTGCCCGCAGCTCCTCTGCCTTGACCTCTGGAGCTGAGTCATTAATAAAGGTCCCTGCCCCTGATTCGCAGCCAGCCAGGTATTTCAACTTATTGGCACTGCGGTGGGGCGGGTAAAACTCGACCCTCAGGTGACCCAGACCTTTATGTTCACCACCAGTAGGTGCCTGATGAATGGTCATCAGGTACGGCAAAGAAAAGCCAAAGAGGTGGTCATATTTCACCATCACCAACTTGAGGATCCTAGCCAAGTCCCACTCTTCCTCTGCATTCAAAGCCAAGAGGGAAGGCCTGTGTTCCCTGGCAAAAATGTGCACTTCATAGGGATAGCGTGCATAGAAAGGGATCGCGGCTATAAAGTGCTGACTTTCTGCCACAATCCGCCGGCCGTCCTTGAGTTCTTGGCTGACGAGATCGCAGACCAGGCAACGCTCTGTCTTTCCCCGATGCTCCAGCAATGCCCTAAGCTCATGTTCCTGCACCGGAGGGATGTAAGGGAAGGCGTAGATCTGGCCGTGGGGATGGTGCAAAGTGACACCAACAGCCTCGCCCTTGTTTTCGAAAATGAGTACATACTGGATCTCTTCCCGGCTGCCCAGCTCCCCATAGCGGTCCTTCCAGACCCGGACTAAGTTGCGGATATGCCTTACTGACTCCTCAGCCAAGGTTCCCTCATGGCGGGGAGAGTAAAGGACTACTTCACACTCACCCTTAGCCAGATCCACCGGCGTGAGCGCCGTTCCCTCAACATCGGGCTCCGGCGGGTTAGGCTGCAGGGAGGGGAATTTATTCTGAAAAACTACAATCTCATAGTCCTCGGCCGGTACCTCTGTAGGAAAGGCCCCTGGCTTAGTCGGGCACAGGGGACAAAAATCCTTAGGCGGCTTATACGTGCGGTCCATTCTGTGGGTAGCTGTGATCACCCATTCCTGACGCAGCGGATGCCATCTTAATTCTGACATGGACCGCACACCTATCTAGCTTGTCCCTCAGAACTGGAAGGAGCCTTCGCCTTACCGCAGCAGCTGCTGCACCCCTGGGTGTCCCCATGGGCCGTCAAAGCCTCAGCCTGGGAGGCCCCCCCATCGCTGTCAAACAAGGCTTCCTTTTCATCATCAAAACTGTAATAGATTAAATAACGACCGTCGTCTTTAGTAATTCGTTGTTTTCGCATAGAGCTTACGCTGACCGCCTTTCTGGGCGCTCAGTTCCTCCTCTCCCGGATCCACATCCACACCATTTCCACACCACTATGGATCCGTTAGTTGTACAATTACCCGCTTAGCCAAAGTTCAACATCAGCTAACTAGGGCCGGCTAAGACATCTTACCTATAAAACCATATAACCGGCTGGTTCCCATGGTAGCAGCCCAAGGAGCCATTTCTACTTCCTTCCATGGCTCAGCAGACAAATCCTTTAGCTGTTGAATCCCTCGGGATGCTTGCTGTGCCAGTCCCAGGCAGTCTGTACGATGGTTTCCAGATCATGGTACCTAGGCTGCCAACCCAGTTCCTCCATGATCCGCTGGGAACTGGCAACCAAGACCGCTGGATCTCCCGGCCGCCGCTCCCCTTCCACCCGCCGAATGGGTCGGCCCACTACTTTTTCCACCATATCGATCACTTCCCTGACGCTGAAACCAGCCCCGTTGCCAAAGTTGTACACATTGGAATCTGCCCCTTGAGCAAGGGCATCTAGGGCCAACACGTGGGCAACTGCCAAATCCGTTACGTGGATATAATCCCGTATACAAGTACCGTCCGGGGTATCATAATCGGTGCCGAAAATGGTGACGCTTTCCCTCTGCCCCAAAGCCGCCTGGACAACAATGGGGATCAAATGGGTTTCAGGGCGGTGGTCTTCACCGATGGCACCGCTGGGAGATGCGCCGGCTGCGTTGAAATAGCGAAGGGACATATACCGCAGTCCATAGGCTTGATCATATCTAGCCATGATTTTCTCGAAAAAGAGTTTACTTTCACCGTAGGGATTAGTGGGCTGCTGCGGGTGATCCTCCTTAATGGGAGTTTCAATAGGCTCACCGTATACAGCCGCAGTGGAAGAAAAGACCATGTAGCGGGCACCATGGCGCACCATGGCATCCAGCAGATGCAAGCCATAGGTCACGTTATTGCGGAAATACTTGTCGGGGTGCTGGACCGACTCTCCCACCAGACTGTCCGCCGCAAGGTGGACCACCGCCTCAATGGAGTGCTCAGTGAAAACCCGGTCCAGCAGGTCAATATCCTTCAAGTCGCCCTCAATGAATTTCCCGCCCAACACGGCTTCTCGGTGGCCTTTTTGAAGATTGTCCAAGACTACGATGTTGTGCTTCTTCGTTTTCAACAGTTCTTCTACCACATGACTTCCTACATAGCCAGCTCCACCTGTCACCAAAATGTTCACACCAGCGGCCTGCTCCTTCTCCGCCTATGTGGGCCGGGAGAAGCAAGCCTTCTCTCCTCTCTCATGGTCTAGGCTCCACACTACCCTACTAAATGATACCCATAGATGAAAGATTTATCAATCGGTGGTTGCAAGTTGCTGGGGCGACTAAATAAAAAGGAGGGCTGCTATGCGCCCTGCCTTTCCCCCAGTGAAGGTCACTGGGGCAGGATTTACGCAAAGCAGCCCTTTAGCTGGCACCGATTGGTGCCCCCCGAGTCACCGATTAGTGCCACTCGAGGTATAGATGGGCGTTGTCTTTGTCGACGATTTCGCAGTCTGTGTAGATGACTCTCTCAACTTCCTCGCCTTGGAGGTACTTAACAGCAGCTTCTACAGCCATTTTACCCATCAGTCGGGGCTGCTGGGCGATGGATGCATCCATCAGGCCATCGAGGATTGCCTGTGCTCCGTCGGGAGAGCCGTCAAAGCCCACCACGATTACATCTCGACGGGCAGCATCTACAGCAGTACCAGCACC
The DNA here is from genome assembly GCA_012510855.1 of Bacillota bacterium. Lineage (GTDB taxonomy): Bacteria > Bacillota > Limnochordia > DTU087 > DTU087 > DTU087. Next base: position 20,410 of record JAAZHE010000140.1, read on the forward strand.
CTTGGCCATGATATCATCACAAGCGAAGATGGCGGCCAAGTCGGGATAAGCGATCAAGAAGTTCTCCGCTACCGCCATGGCAGTACCCATGTCGCCGTTGCCGTAGTCGGAAGTCACAACTTGAATGTGGGGATACTGCCCAATGGTGTCCATGAAGCCCATGTAGCGGGCAGTTGTTGCTGCATTACCAGCTGCTCCGTCGATGATAGCCACTTTACCCTTTACGTTCTCACCAAACCAATGGGCAGCCATCACGCCACCGGCGTAGTTGTCAGTACCAATGTAGGAGATGTAATCAGACTCATCGGCACCGGAGTCTACCAGGAATACGGCGATTCCCTGTCTGGCTGCTTCATTGATGACATCTACAATAGCGGTTGCGTCATTTGGAATGAGAATCAGGACGTCTACTCCAGCGCCAATGAACGCTTCCACGATGGCGATCTGCTTGTCTACTTCGATGGAAGAATCGGGTGCATTTACTCTGAAGTCAAAGCCGTATGCAGCAGCTGCTTCTTCCACTGCATCCTTAACTGCTACGAAATAGGGGTTCCCCAGCTGCTTGGGCACGAAAGCAATGGTTTTCCCTTTACCGATTAGTTCGTTTGCTTGGATGTAACCTGCTATCCCTACTACTGCCAGAGCGGCAATGATGAAAACTACAAGACTCTTTTTCATGTTCTCGCCTCCTGAAGAATTTTCGTTTCTGGAGATTGGTGATACTGTCTCTTTTCTTACCTACTGATGCACCCTCAGACCGTGCGGCATCACCCCTGCCTTTGTGTAATAGTCAGTTAAACTAACCTGCTGGTTGTAAGGTTAGTCAAACTCCTTGTCTAGTTGTTGGCCCGTAGGCGCCTCCTAGTCACATCCAGCGCTACCGCCACAACGATAATGGCACCAACCACTATCTTGGTGAAATAACTACCAACACCGAGGAGTACCAGGCCGTTCCGAATGACGGCAATGATCACTGCTCCAATCAAGGTACCTAAGACTCCGCCTTCTCCTCCAGCTTGGCTGGTACCGCCGACAACCGCCGCGGCAATGGCCTCCATCTCATAACCTTCACCGGTGGTCGGCTGAGCCGCCGTCAGACGGGCCAAGTAGACTATGCCGGCCAAGGAGACGCAGATGGCAGAAAGTACGTAAACCAAGGTAGTGATTTTCTCAACCTTCACTCCCGACAGCCTAGCGGTAACTCTATTGGAGCCGACGGCAAAGATCTGCCGGCCCGTTGATGTGTAGGTTAAGAACAGCTGGGCCAAAACGCCTACTACCAGGAAGATATAGACAGGGATGGGAATATCTAAGAGGAATCCTTGGCCCCAGACTGTCAAGCTGTCAAATCCCCTGATAGAGACTTGTCTGGATCCAGTCATGTGCAAAGTCAAGCCCCGCACCATGTACATGGAGCCCAAAGTGACAATAAAAGGCGGCAGTTTGACGTAAGCCACGATGGCACCGTTAAGAAAACCCACTAGAGCCCCGGCCAAGATGGTAACCAGTACACTGAGCCATACGATGCCGGTGGTATTCAGGGTCATTGCACAGACCACACAGCTGAAGGCCAAGACAGAGCCCTGGGATAGGTCAACACCGCCGGTTAACAGCACAAAGGTCATGCCGGTTGCCATAATGGCATAAACGGCCGCCTGCCTCAAAACGTTCATGAGGTTTGCTTTCGTGAGAAAAGCATCGGTTGTTAGCGAGAGAAAAATCACCAAGACCGCCAAGGGGAAGAGAGCACTAACCCCTTGAACTCTAGATATACGTCTAAAAAAGTCCCGAACACCCGCAGTCTTTGCAGAGCTGCCATCTAGATTCATGTCCAACTCTTTACTCATCTTGTCCTCCTATGGCGTAATACATGATTTTTTCCTGGGTAGCCTCGGCTCGATCTAGAATCTTCACGCAGCGCCCTTCATGGAATACAGCGATGCGATCGCAGATCCCAAGAATCTCAGGCAGTTCAGAAGAAATGACGATGACCGCCAGGCCCTTCTCTGCGAGATCATTGATGATACCGTAGATCTCTCTCTTTGCGCCTACGTCAATTCCCCTGGTAGGCTCATCAAAGATGTAAACCTTGGAATCTGCGTTCAGCCACTTAGCAAACACAACTTTCTGCTGGTTCCCACCTGAAAGATAGCGGGCCTCGCTTTCGATGCTGGGAAGCCTGATCTGCAAGGCTTTGACAAACTCCAGGACGATATTACGCTCCTTAGCAAAGTTGAGAATCCCTCTGCTCTTGATCTTCTCCAGGGCTGCCGAAACGACGTTCCAGCAAACCGACTTGTCCAAGAAAAGGCCTTCCTCTTTGCGGTTTTCCGTCAGCAGGCCAATGCCGTGTTTAATGGCATCATAGGGGCTGTTAATAGTGACTTCCTTGCCCTCAATGCGAATGTGCCCGCTGGTTTTCTTGAGTTCGCCAAAGATAGCCTTAGCCGTCTCTGTTCTGCCAGAGCCTACCAAGCCTGAAATGCCAAAGACTTCGCCGCTCCGCACGCTAAAGCTGACGTTGTGAATTACATTCTTAACACTGAGATTCTCAACTTCGAACATAACAGGACCGATCTTGGCATTTCGCTTGGGATACTGCTGATCCAGGGGACGACCGACAATATGGGCGATGATTTCATCTAGAGGCGCAGTCCTTATATCTTCGATGGTAGTAATGAACTTGCCGTCCCTCAGGATGGTGCCCCTGTCCCCAATTTGTTTGATCTCCTCCATCCGGTGCGAGATATAAATAAATGTTACTCCCCGTTTCTTGAGACGTTCAATAATGGCAAATAGTTTTTCAATCTCATTATCCGAAAGCGACGATGTCGGCTCGTCGAGGATAATCAGCTTTGGATCTTGGGAGAAGACTTTTACTATCTCTACAACCTGCTGTTCTGCCACGGAGAGTTTATTGACCCGCACGCCCGGATCCAGCTCTAAGCCCAGTTCCTTACCCCATTTAACCGTCTGCTCATGCATTGCTTTATAATCTATAGCACCTATACTGGTCCTAGGCTCCCTGGTAAGGAAAATGTTTTCTGCGATGGACAGATGGGGTATCAGACTATTCTCTTGGAACACGGTGCCAATCCCGAGGCTCTGGGCATGCCTAATGTCTTGGATGTTTACTTTCTGGCCGTTGAAGAGAATCTGGCCGGAGTCCATGCGGACAACCCCAGTCAATATTTTCATTAACGTTGATTTCCCGGCCCCATTTTCACCCAGCAGGCAGTGAACCTCGCCCCGGTTAACGGCAAAAGAGACATCATCTAATGCCTTGATTCCCGAGAAAGCCTTCGTTATGTTTTGAAATTCAACAATGGGTATATCCCCTCGAACTTGTTTCAAGACTTATCCACCTTTTTCTGTCGAAGTTCATTCTTTGCCGAACCAGACCTTATCCGCCGTCTTGCCAAGCAAGTTCTCCAACTCCTCATCGGTTAAGAAGTCGCTGTAATTGACTACGCAGTCCAGATGCTGCTTGTAGGTGCAAGCCACAAACACTGTGGGCATATCGGAGCCCCACATCACCCGGTCAATGGCGCCCTCAGCCTTGGCAGTCTTGAGCACATCCTGCATCAAGGGGAAGGGATACTCTTGTCCGCCCCGAGTTGCCAACATGGGAATTCCTGAGCAATCAAAGTATACGTTTTCGTTGTAGTTTAGGACTGATAGGGTCTTCTTCAGGCTGTCAAGGTTATCCCACTCCTTGGGGTCCCACAGCCTGCTTACGCCCATATGGGGAAGGATAATTGTGAGATCTGGATATCGCCGGGCGACTTCTAGCAAATCATCAATGGGGAAATCATGGGGACCGTCACCCCAGCCCAAATCTATAACAAAGTAGGCGTCATATTTGAGCAGTTCCTCGAACACAAACTGGTTTTCAGGGGCAAGCATATCAAAGGGGATGTCTGGAGACTCGAACTTCAAACCCTTATACTTGTATTCACCTAGACAGAGTCGGGCAGTCTCTAAATAGGATTTTTTGTCTTGGGGATTAGGAACACCTACTGTAACGTACTTGTCAGGGTTCTCGGCAATAATGCTGTTAATGTACTGGTACTGTGGCCCATAGCAAGGAGTCTGCAGTAAGACGACCTTATCAAAGCCGAGAAGCTCCTCATAAGCTTGCATAACTTCAATAGGGCACAGGCAGTCCCGCATTTCAGGAGGCAAAAACTGAATAATTTCTTCACCTACCTGGACTTTACCCATCCCGAGAGGAACTAATTTGTGAGTGTCCAGCCGTCTGCCGTAGAGTCGGTTCCAGGCGTGGCCATGGGCTTCAATTAGCAACATGTCTTTTCCTCTTACGTTAATCACTGGTTAATCAACTCCTATGCATTGTAGTCTATAGCTGGTTTATTAGCTTTACTGTCCACTATCCAATGATGCGGGTTGATTCCCGCACGATACACTCAAAGGGCAAAACTACACTGGTGTTTTCGGGCTCCGCATCGTGCATCAAATCATACAGCAGCTTCATGGCCGCTTCGCCTATCTCGTACATGGGCTGGCACACAGTGGTCAGGGGCGGGTCGATGACGCTGGCCATGGAAATATCATCAAAACCCGCGATGCTCAAATCTGAAGGTACATTAATCCGCAGCTTCCGGGCTGAACGAATGCACTCAATGGCATCCCGATCACCGCCGGGGGTAAAGATGGCGGTGAATTGCCTATCAGAGCTGACGATCAAATCAAATTGATGATAGATGGACCACGACTGGGAGCTATCATATGGAAAGACAGCACTTTCCAGTCCGTAGTGCTTCATGGCCGTTTCATAGCCCCGCTGCCTTTCCCGGATAATATAGACTGCATTTTCTGGAACGATGAGGGCGATGTTCTTATGCCCAGACAAGATGAGCTTTTCTGTCATGCAGAAACCTGCATGAAAATTATCAATGCCGACGAAGGGAGCTTCTACAGCTGGATCATATCGGTCAAACTGGATCACAGGAATTCCCGCTGCATGCAGGCGGTTTATAACCTCAGTCTGTCCCGATGCCGATGAATTGCCAATGCCGCAGTAACCCACCCCTGATACATTCATGGAAATCAAGGTTTCTACGAAACTCGCTTCCCGTTCCGGGCTGTTACCCAAATCCATCAAAATGACGTTATACCCAGCCCGATAGGCCTGGTGTGAAAAGCCGCTTGTGACTTCGGTGTAAAAAGGGTTCATTAAATCTGGAATGATTAGGCCGATAACAGGCAGCTTCTTACCCTTTAGGATTTGAGCATACGCCGCTGGACGATAATTCAGCGTCTCTGCCGCCTCGATCACCTTTTGCCGGGTCTCTTCTGAAAAGCGGCCCCCGTCTTTGTTATTGAGAACCATGGAGGCTGTGGCCACGGATACCCCGGCCAACTCTGCCACATCGATCAGCCTTGCAGCCCTTCTTTTCCTCATGCATTACCATCCAGTCTAAGACCTAGTTTGCTTGCGTTAAAAAGCATTATCACAAAGGAATGTTATGGTTAAACGTTTAACCACTTTTCTTATAGTGCTTTCAAGTGCTCCATATCCCAACTTCTTAAATCTGTTAATTTCATTTTAACCGCGATGAAACACTTTTGTCAAGAACCTGGACCGAATTCCACGATTTGCTTTTTAGGAATACTCCGCCATGTATTTTGACGCAATGCCTTCTACCAATGGGTTGGAGACGGGTTAGAAGCATAGAAGTATTCCAAAAGAGTGTCGTTCAGACCGGCGGTCCCGGTATTCTGCTGGTTGGTTAAATTTTCAATAGATAATATGCGGCCGACCTTTGCCCCGCCGGATGAAGAGGACGATACCCGCGGCTATAGCGCTGCCTTTCCCCTGTGGTCCTAAACCCTTCTGTCCCGAATCTTTTTTAAAATGTTTATGACTGCTGTTTTACCTGTAACCAGCTGCCAGTAAGCAATAGGCGGTTCCCCATAGATTTTCGAGGACTTGTGCCGTAAAATATAAACAAAAAGTAATTGGTTTTCCCCCTGTGAGAAGGATGTGGTCAGTTGAAGAAGATCTTATTGGTCAGCGCCTGCTTAGCTGGGGCCAAGACCCGATTTGACGGCGAAGCCCGCCTCGAGCTGGAGCTTCTTGAACTGGTACGGGAGGGACGGGCGATTCCCGTCTGTCCCGAACAGCTGGGCGGTTTGACTACCCCCCGCCCCCCGGCGGAGATCCAGGGCGGTGATGGCTTTGATGTCTTGACAGGAAAAGCCCGGGTAATAACCTGCGACGGCCGAGATGTCACCGAGGCTTACGTTAGGGGGGCGCAAGAGGTCTTGCGCTTGGCCCAGACCTGGCAGGCGGCTGGAGCGGTGCTGAAAGCAAGAAGTCCTGCCTGCGGCAGCGGCGAGATCTACGATGGGTCTTTTGCGGGAAATCTAAGACCCGGTTTCGGTGTTGCGGCGGCTATCCTTGCTCAAGCAGGATTGCCGGTGTTTTCCGAGAAGTCTTGGAAAGACAAACAAGGATCAGACCAAAACGAAGGGATAGAAAACCATGATCACCATCGAAGACATTCGCAATAACCCAAACTTCCGCTTAATGATCAAAAAAGCCCATGACTATTTGACAGAGCGGGGCTATACCGAACACGGCTTTCGCCATGTCACCTTTGTCTCCCGCACCACTGCCCGGATCCTGACGGAACTGGGCTACGACCGGAGGACGGTAGAGCTGGGGGCCATTGCCGGATACCTGCATGACATCGGCAATATGCTTAACCGCAAGTATCACGGAGTCTCTGGTGCCAGCATTGTCTACACGGAGCTGAGGCAGATGGGCATGCCCTTAGATGAGGTCTGTGATATCACCATGGCAATCGCTAACCATGAGGAGGAGATCGGCCATCCCGTAAGCCCCATCACCGCGGCCTTGATTATTGCCGACAAAAGCGATGCTCACCGCACCAGGGTTCACCGGCGCAATTCCAGCGACATCCACGATCGGGTCAATTTGGCCATTCTCGACTCCCGAGTAGAAATTGATAAAGAAGCCCGCACCATCTCCCTGCACATCGATTTCGACCAGACAAGGTGCGAGATCATCGACTACTTTGCCATTTATCTCAAGCGGATGCAGATGTGTAAAGCAGCAGCTGCCCATTAGGGCTGTCAGCTCCATCTGGTTATTAATAGTCTGGAACTGATGGGACTGGCAGAACAGTGGGAGGCGGGTGGTGAAAAATAAGGCGGCAAGAGTTATGCGGCGTTTCAACTTCATAGAACC
>JAAZHE010000141.1 GCA_012510855.1 Bacillota bacterium
ACACTGCAGGGATAGGGTTTTTCTGTGATTAAAGCACAGGTTAAGGAAGGCTGCCTGTGCTTGCTCTATTTGCCTGTATCCTTGTCTGCCTCACCGTTTGGTGTTATGCTGGTAGAAACAGGAATCATTTTATAGTTGCGGCTAGAGAAAGAAAGGGGTTGGATGATGGCAAGGCTGGCTTTAATCGGTGGAACAGGAGTGTACGACCCCGACATGCTGGGTGGTGTAAAGGAGGAAACGGTATCTACTCCCTATGGGGTAGTGGATATTTTCCTTGGCACTTTCCAGGGAGTGGAGGTTATTTTCATGCCGGGGCATGGCCGCGGCCATACTATACCTCCCCATAAAATCAATTACCGGGGCAATATATGGGCCCTCAAGGAGCTGGGTGTGACTAAAGTTGTGGCAACAGCGGCAGTCGGTTCCATGAACGATGCCATGCGACCGGGACACTTCGTAGCTGTAAGTCAGTTCATCGACTTTACCAAGAATCGTCCCTTCACCTTTTTTGATGGTGAGGATGGAGTGGTGGTGCATACGGATTTCACTGAACCCTACTGCAGCAGTATCAGAAAAGTGATCCAGGAGGCAGCTGCCCAACTCCATATCAAGCTTCATCCGGAAGGTTGTTATGTATGCGTTGAGGGACCTAGATTTGAGACACCCGCGGAGATCGCTGCCTATCGCCGCTTAGGCGGCGATATAGTAGGCATGACCAATGTGCCGGAGGTAGTCTTGGCCAGAGAGGCAGGTCTTTGCTATGCTGTGGTGGCAACGGTGACCAATTTAGCAGCTGGAATTTCGCCCACGCCGTTAAGCCATGTAGAGGTGGATGAGGTTATGAAGCAGACTTCAGAGAATCTGCGCCGGCTGCTGATGGCGGTTTTGAGTAAACTTGACCCAGAAGGCAGCTGTTCCTGCGGTGCCCGGGCTCGGGAATAGGAGGTGCTCTAGTGGCTGGCAAAGTTCGTTCCCTCGTCTGGACTGGTGACAGCTTGCGGTTGATCGACCAGACCAAACTGCCGGCGGTTTTTGAATTTGTGGAATGTCGACGGTGGCAAGAGGTGTCCGATGCCATTCGTACCATGAAGGTTCGGGGTGCACCGGCCATCGGAGCTGCTGCGGCCTATGGTGTGGTCTTAGGGGCTATGGAGTGTCGCGGTGAAACATCCGAGCGGCTTATCGCTGCTGTGGCAGCTGTGATCAAGGAACTTGCACAGACCCGTCCCACTGCGGTAAACCTCTTTTGGGCATTGGAAAGGATGGAGAATATACTCAAGGCCCAAGAAGGGAAACCAGCGGCCGCGGTGATCGAAGCGCTGCGGTTGGAGGCAGAGGCTGTTGCTGCAGAGGATGTAAAGGCCTGTCGAGCCATCGGGACCAACGGTGCGTCCTTGATCAAGAACGGAGACGGGGTCCTGACCATCTGTAATGCCGGAGCACTGGCTACAGTGGACTATGGTACTGCACTAGGGGTCATACGGGCTGCTTTTGTCCAAGGGACCAAGTTTCACGTCTACGCTGCGGAGACGAGGCCGTTTCTGCAAGGTGCAAGGCTGACAGCTTGGGAGCTGGTGGAGGAGGGAATCCCAGCCATCCTGATCTGCGATAATATGGCCGGCTGGCTGATGCAGCAAGGCCGAGTGCAGCTGGTCATTGTCGGGGCTGATCGGATAGCAGCCAACGGTGATACCGCGAACAAAATCGGGACCTACACCTTTGCCGTTTTGGCTCATCATCACGGCATTCCCTTCTATGTTGCCGCACCCTTGTCTACTATAGACATCTCCTTGGACAGTGGTCGGGAGATCCCCATTGAAGAACGGGCGGCAGAGGAAGTAACCCACCTTCTGGGTCATCGGATCGCGCCGGAGGGAATCGGCGTATATAATCCGGCCTTTGACGTAACGCCGGCGCACTTAATTGCAGGAATAATAACCGAGGTGGGCATTATTGAACCGCCCTATAGGGAGAACTTAGCCGAGGCTTTGAAGAAGCGGTAATCCTTAGAGAAATGCCGATTGCTGCCACCGCCGACTAAATGGCCCAATGGGTGGGATTCAACTAAAGGTGGGACTATATGCGGATTCTAATTAGTGACGTTGTCAGTCTGCCAACGAACGGCAACTCGGGAGCAAAACAACGGGTGGATATCGGCGTGGAGGATGGCAGGATTGCTTTCATTGCTAAACACATGCCCCGGGATTCGGAGCAGGGGCAGCATCAGGGACCGTGGGACAGGGTCATAGTTGGTCGGGGGCGCTTGGTATTGCCGGGTCTTGTCAATGCCCACACCCATTTGGGGATGACTCTCCTTAGGGGATACGGAGATGACTTACCTTTGATGGTGTGGCTTCAGGAAAAGATGTGGCCCATTGAGGAACAACTGACCGCGGAGGATGTCTATTGGTCTGCCCTCTTGGGCATCGGTGAGATGCTGAAAGGTGGTGTGACCACCTGCGGGGACATGTACTTTCATATGGATGCAGTAGCTGAGGCAGTAGCTGAAACCGGCATCCGGGCCAGTCTAAGCCGGGGGATTCAAGATATCAGCGGCAGCGGACTGAAGGGGCTGGGAGAAGCTGTGGATCTCTGCCGCGGGTGGCAGGGAGCAGCCAATGGGCGCATTACCACCGCTTTGGGGCCCCATGCTCCCTATACATGTTCACCGGAGTTTCTGCAAAAGACCGCCGATTGGGCTGCCAGGCTGGAAGTGCCCATCCACATCCACGTGGCGGAGACAACCGCCGAAGTAAGGGAGATAGGTGAAAAGTACGGAACGACTCCCTTGGGAATGCTATCGGCCAACGGCCTCTTGGATTTGCCGATGACAGCAGCCCACTGCGTACATATGGAGGAGGCAGATATTGTTCTGGCAGCCCAGAAGGAAGTCAGAATAGTCCATTGCCCTACCAGCAATCTCAAGCTGGGCAGCGGTATTGCCCCGGTGCCCAAGATGCTGGCGGCGGGGCTAACAGTTGGATTGGGAACAGACAGTGCAGCCAGCAACAATAGGTTGGATATCTGGTAGGAAATGCGCACAGCCAGCCTCTTGCATAAGGGAAGTAGTGAAGACCCAACTGCAGTTCCCGCGGACGCTGCCCTGCAGATGGCGACGTACTGGAGCGCTAAGGCACTTCATCTGGAAGAAGTAGGACAGCTGCTGCCTGGGTGGAAAGCTGATTTGATTCTGGTGGATACCGATGGGCTCCATTGGCAGCCTGCTTCTGACCTTACGGGAAGAGTGGTGTATGCAGGTGAACGGGGAGATGTGTCTCTGGTCATGGTGGATGGCCGCATAATCTATGAGAACGGCAGCCTGTTGACCATCGATGAAGAGAAGGTCAGGTATGAAGTGGGGAAAAGGGCTCAGCGCCTCGGTCTTCTACCCTCTACTCAGCTGTAAGGTACGGAATCAAAGGCACCAGCCCTCCTGGTTGAATCCGGGAAGGCTGGTGCTTTTCGTCCAGCAGTATCCATACCCAAGTCTTAACCCTTGACAGCCAGTCTGGCTTTAGCCATTTCCGCACCCAGCTTGAGCCGCTCCAGGGTACGAGGGCGACCCAAGGCTGCCAGCACTTCGTACATACCGGGACTTACTCTGGTGCCGGTGACGGCCACCCGGACAGGCTGGATGACATCACCCAGCTTGCGGCCGACTTTTTCTTGAACTTCCAGGAAGGCCTGCTCGATCTTGTCCTCGGTAAAGGGTTCTACCTGCATGAGTTTATCCAAAAGCATAGCAAACATGTCGGGAACGTAGTCCCTTACCAGGAACTTCTCCACGGCAGCAGGATCGTATTCGATATCATCCACGAAAAAGTAACGGCTAGAGGGAATAAATTCTCCCAAGGTGCGGATCCTGGACTGCAGTGAAACCGCTATCTTCGTAACCCGTTCCCGGGTGGTAGTGTCGATGGACTCTGGCAGCAGACCCTCTTTCTGTAAGCGTGGAATCACCAAGTCTGTCAGTTCCTCGGGACTAAGCTCCCTAAGATAAACGCCGTTCATCCACTCCAGTTTTTTCATATCAAAGACTGCCGGATTGCGGGATACTCTATCTAGGGAGAACTTCTCAATCAGCTCCTCGGGGGTAAACAGGGTGTCGGTGGCACTGTAAGACCAACCGAGGAGGGCGAGATAATTAACCATGGCTTTCGGCAAGAATCCTTGGTCTCGGTACTCAGTAACCGATGTTGCCCCATGCCGCTTGCTCAGCCGGGTTTTGTCATTCCCGAGAATCATCGGCAGGTGAGCGAACTCGGGCACCGGAAAGCCTAAAGCCTGATAGACCTGAATCTGCCTCGGTGTATTGGAGATATGATCATCTCCGCGAATGACGTGGGTAATCTTCATTAGGTGGTCATCGATGACCACAGCAAAATTGTAGGTCGGCATGCCGTCGGATTTTTGGATGACAAAATCATCTAGCATCTCGTTTTCGAATACGATTCTACCCCGGATCAGGTCATTGACCACTGTGGTTCCCACATCATTGGAGCGAAACCGAACTACCGGTTGGCGTCCTTCAGCTTCCAAGGCCTTCCTCTCGGCAGTGGTAAGCTCGGCACAGCGTCGATCATATTTCGGGTCCCTGCCTTGGGCCAGGGCTTCTTCTCTTCTAGCCTTTAACTCTTCCGGTGTACAGTAGCAGAGGTAGGCCTTGTCTTCATCTAGGAGTTGCTGGACATATTGCCGATATATATCCAAACGCTCTGATTGGAAATAAGGGCCATAGTCTCCTCCACAACCAGGTCCCTCATCCCACGTCAGGCCTAACCACTTGAGTCCTTCTAATATAGCGTTTACCGATTCCTCCGTGGAGCGTTCCAGGTCAGTGTCCTCGATGCGGAGCACAAACGTGCCACCGTAATGACGGGCATAAAGCCAGTTAAATAGAGCTGTTCTCGCCCCCCCCACGTGCAGAAAGCCTGTGGGACTGGGAGCGAAGCGTGTTCTGACATTTGCAGTGCTCATTTTGCCAACTCCTCTTACTGCGATACAATGATGTCACAATTTAAGGTAACCGGAGATATATTAGCCCATGCGCCCGGTGTTAAAGGGCTGTCTTTGCACTTGATCTGAAAGACTACATTCTAGAGTGGCCCGGGTAAATCCTGCCATTATTGAACCCTTTGGATCTCTTTCTTAGTCATGGTGTGTCTCTCCATACCTACATCGCCCCAAGCTGATTGTACCCGGCTGACTACATTTCTACAGCAACATCGAAATCACCCTTGACCTTGGGGGTATCTCTTGGTATACTAAGATTCGCAGGCGCAGTTTCCGGTGCGGAAAACGCTTGCAAAGACTTGGACAATGTGGTATAATACAAACTGTCGCTGGGGGATCTGCTAATGGTAGGCGAGGTGACTCTGGATCACCGGGTCCAGGTTCGAATCCTGGTCCCCCAGCCATAATCTCGCCCCCATCGTCTAGCGGCCTAGGACATCGCCCTCTCACTGCGAAGACAGGGGTTCAAATCCCCTTGGGGGTACCAATAGGTCGAAAGCTCCATCCATCGGGATGGAGCTTTTTCAGTGTTTGGATGATTTTTGCCCTCTATGGAGGAATGTACTCACATAAGCGGTGGGATATCAACAAAAACTAATTCCTGAGGACCTTTCGTCCAACAAGGAGGGACAGCGATCATGAGGTTTCCATGGGCTGTGCGGAAAGACAGGAAAGACCAGGATATGGAAGCCAGTCTAGAACTGGCAGGCAGCGATTTGGCCAGTGATTACCAGCTCGGACCTGATAATGGCATCATGGTCAGGCCTACTCCTGTCTCCTTAGGTGATGAAGTCAAGGTGGAATACCGGGGATTGCTTGCCCAGGCCGGCGCTGAGCAAATATACCTGCACTTTGGTTTTGGCCGCGGCGATTGGACCTATGTCCAAGAGGTTCCCATGGAAAGAACCCCAGATGGGGCATGGACTGCCTTGGTTCAAGTAGAAGAGGCGGGGCGCTTCAACTTCTGTTTTCGGGATAGTGCCAATAACTGGGACAACAATAACGGCAGGAACTGGAGCTACGAAATCCACGGCGATGGTGATTTTCACTGATTTCTTTCGGTCTGATGCTTATTACAACCTAACACAGATGTAGAAGTTAGCAGATGCTCAAAACAGTTGGTGGGATTCCCGTCGCCGGGCGGGGATCCCTTTCCTTTTGCCCCTGCCGGTGACTGGGATGGGATTTCTTCCTTGGATCCGTGGATGAAAATGGGCGTTTGGGCCAAGCTATAGGCAGAAATAACTAGTCTGTGTCTAGTTTAACATCGGACCAGGGAAGTAAGCTTTTCCGGCAGGGGAATTTCAGCTATATGCGGAAGTCTATCTGGTACCAAACAGGCTGATGGCTGACTGCCATTGCCATTGGTGAGAAAACGAAATGGAGGAGAGTTACGTGGCAGATCTATCGGAAAAAACCCGGATGTTTACAGCTGCCGATAGTGATGAGCTGGACATAAAGAAGCTGGTGCGTCAGGTATGCCGCGCGTTGGAAGAAAAAGGGTACCGACCGGTAGATCAGATTGTCGGCTACTTGTTATCCGGCGATCCAGCTTACATTACCAGCCATGGTGATGCCCGGCTCCTGATCAAGCGGATCGATCGGGATGAGCTCTTGGAGGAGATAGTCAGATCCTACCTGGAATCCCTTTGAGCCTAGATCATTCCAGTGGAAGATAAAGTCGGCTGCAATGTTTGACCGCAGGAGTATCCTCGTGATTGGGGAGGTAGTGCAGTGGCAAGACTGCTGATTAGGGGAGGCATACCCCTAAAAGGTACAGTAGAAATCAGTGGGTCCAAGAACAGCGCTCTGCCTATTATAGTGGCAGCGTGTCTCGCTGAGGGAGAAAGTGTCTTGGAGAATATTCCCCGAGACATTGACGTATATACAATTTGCAAGATCTTGCAGGAACTGGGTGCAGATATCTGGTTTGACGAAGAAAACCGCCTGCATGTGGTGCCCGACGGCTTGGAAAGATATCAGGCATCATATGATCTGGTGAGGAGAATGCGGGCCTCTTTTTATGTTACAGGATTGCTGCTGGCCCGCCTCGGTAGAGCCGAGGTGCCGCTGCCGGGAGGCTGCGCGCTTGGTTCTCGTCCCGTGGATTTCCATCTGAAAGGGTTTCAAGCCTTAGGTGCTAAGATCAACATTGAACATGGTTTTGTTAAGGCGGAAGCTGATGAGCTGGTGGGCAATAAGATCTACATTAACCGGTCAAGCGTGGGCACCACCATTAACCTGATGCTGGCGGCAAGCCGAGCAAAGGGAACTACTGTGCTGGAAAACGCAGCCAAAGAACCGGAAGTCGTGGATTTGGCCATTTACCTGAGTTCCATGGGTGCTCGGATTCGAGGAGCCGGTACCGATGTGATTCGCATTGACGGCGTGGAGAAACTCCGGGGGACAGAGTATGTTATCATCTCGGACCGCATTGAGGCGGGCACCTTTATGGTGGCCTGTGGTATCACTGGCGGAGAGTTGGTCTTGACCAATGTGGTGCCGGAGCACCTGCGCTCCTCCATCATGAAGTGCGAAGAAGCTGGATTAGAGATTGAGGAGGATATCAACAGCATCCGGGTCCGTGCTCAGGGGCGCCCCGTTGCTGTAGATGTAGAAACGGCCCCTTATCCGGGTTTTCCCACGGATTTGCAGCAGCCCTTTGCGGCTATGATGTCCATTGCCGATGGGACTAGCATCATTCGGGAAACCATTTTTGACCGCTTCCGCTATGTAGATGAACTCCGCCGCATGGGTGCCGATATTAAAGTTGAGCGAGATACGGCGATTATCCGGGGGGTGCCGGAGCTAACCGGTGCCCAGGTGGAAGCGACAGACCTGAGGGCCGGTGCAGCCTTGGTGCTGGCGGCATTGGCTGCCAAGGGCGAGACAGAGATCAGCGGCATTGAGTTGATTGATAGAGGCTATGAGCACCTGGATCTGAAGTTGAGAGAACTTGGCGCAGATATTGAGAGGCTCGAGGAGGAGCCAAGTGTCTGGGAAGAGTTTCTAAAAAGGCCGCTTGTTAAGAGAACGTAGAGGCTGCTTCTCTCCTAGCTTTGGAAAAGCAGGTATGGTTAGCGTAAAGTTTTGGTAGGCGGTGGCAGGGAAAACGCGTGTGGAAATAAAAATAGAGACGTCGCACCAACAGATAGGCAGAAAGGAGCGAGGTCTCATGAAGAGCGATGGCGTAGACATCGCCCTCAACCCAAGTGTACTGGATTTTGTAGAGGATATCAAGACTTTGGAGCAAGCCTGTTTGGCTG
>JAAZHE010000142.1 GCA_012510855.1 Bacillota bacterium
AGATCCAAGCTGATCTCCTGCTGGACGTTGGCTGGTCCCAGCGGTTGGCGAAAGGAGTGCATTCTATATGAATAATTAACTAGCCCAAAGGCCATCACACAGAATACAGCCACAACCGCCAGCCGAGCAAATGCCTTGACAACCATTTTCCTTCCCGCCTTCTGCCACCATTGGCTGAGCCGAGAGCGAATACCGTCAGCTGCATAGTGGAAGAGATTTCCGATGGCCCTTCCCCAGCCAACCACCCTCACCCTTATGGTTCTTGCTAGTCGCCCCGCATTTAAGCTGTTTCTCTTTTTCCGCTGCTCATTCATACCTACCACCTCGTGTCTAGCTTTCCCAGAAAAAGTTTCCCTATACCCCCATTAAGTGCCAACACTCAATGTCAATCGCCCTCGGGTTTCACCGGTAGGGACGAAACTAAGGGTGAAGGGGACTTCCTGCCCCCTGCGAGTCGCAAGATCTGAAGTCACCCCTCGGAGTCTCACCGCTGAACCCATCCTGGTAACCTCCAGATCCCTTAGCCGCCACTGCTGCACCCACTTTTCTGGATTGTCGTTCCTTTGACATACCACGGTGCCCTCCACCTCTAGGCGGGTAGCTGTCACTTTGCCGAAACAGGATGCCGCTAGATACAGCTCTCTGCTGGTGTCTTTGATCTTCGCATCTACCCCCCAATAGGTGGTTTGAATATCCAAGCTCACTGAGCCGTCTTCCCCGATGAAACCAGTAATGGTATGCTGCCGGCCTTTTTCGTCAGCGGCGGTCCAGATAAGCACCCGACCTGCATCGGTGAGCCGGGCATCCAGGATGCCTTGGTGAGGCGAAATACCCATGAGCCTCCCCGCCCTGATAACCAGTGGTTTCAGCTCAGCGAAACTAGTCACAGGGCGGAGCTTTGCAGTAGCTCCTGCCATCAGGAAATGAACGGCCAACTCCGTCTCCTCAACAAAGGCCTCCACCGGATGGGACAAAATCTGTTTTTCTTCCAGCAGATAATACTCGAAGGAAAGTAGCAGTAAAATGCCCCAGATGAGCAGGATTTTGATGAGCATCCTGCGATAGAACCGGCCGATGCCCTCTCCCTCTACAGTTGGATACATCTCCTCATCCTGCAGTTCTTCCTCCAATAGCAGCTCATCTTGCACTGCCATCCCCCCTCCAACCAACAGTGTGGTTGGTAGAGATGCCAATTATGCACAATGGAAATGGGAAAGACAAAAGCCGGCACCATGGGGTACCGGCTTACGAAATCAAGGGGATAGGGAGTATTGTGTTTATCTTTTCCTCTCTTGCCAGAGAATATCCGCAATCCTTTCGGCAGCCCGACCGTCGCCAAAGGGATTGGGAGCCTCCGCCATTTTTCGATAGGCCTCTTTATCTGTTAAGAGCCGTGTTGTCTCCGCTGCGATTCGCTGGGGGTCTGTGCCCACCAACAGGTTGGTACCGGCCTCAATCCCCTCCGGCCGCTCGGTGGTCTCCCGGAGAACCAAGACCGGCTTTCCAAGACTGGGTGCTTCCTCTTGAAGTCCTCCAGAATCGGTTAAGAGCAGGTAGACCCTGGCCATGAGGTTGGCAAATTCTTCATATCCAGGAGGCTCGATCAAGTTCACCCGGGACAAACCTGCAAATGCCCTCCCGGCAGCCTCCCTGATGCGGGGGTTCTTGTGTACAGGGAAAATCACCCTCACATCGGGAAAAGATGCCACCAGCTGCCGCACTGCGCTGAAAATCCGCTCCATGGGCTGCCCCCAGTTTTCCCGCCGGTGGGTAGTCAGCAGGATGACCCGTTCATCCTGGAAGTTCAAGTCTTTAAGCACTGGATCTTGAAATACATAGTCTTCGCTAACCGCTCCCAATAGTGCATCGATTACTGTATTCCCGGTTACGAAAATGCGGGAATCGGGAACACCTTCTCTCCGCAGGTTTTCCGCAGCCCGGTCGGTCGGCGCAAAATGCAGAGCCGCTAAAGCTCCCGTCAATCTCCGGTTCATTTCCTCCGGAAAGGGATTGTATGGATCATGGGACCTGAGGCCCGCTTCGACGTGGCCCACAGAAACCCTTTGATAAAAAGCTGCCAGACTACCAGCAAAGGTCGTGGTAGTATCTCCGTGAACCAGCACAATTTCCGGTTTTTCCTCGCCAATGATCCCTTCCAGCCCTTTCAAGACCCTGCAGGTGATATCCGACAGGGACTGTCCGTGCCTCATAATGCCTAGATCGTAATCTGGAGTGAGTTGGAAAAAATCGAGCACTTGGTCCAGCATCTCCCGATGCTGGCCGGTAACCGCCACCCGGACAGTAAACCTTTCGGGTCTAGCGCGGAGAGCTTTGACTACAGGTGCCATCTTGATAGCTTCAGGTCTTGTTCCGAAAACCACCATCACTTTCACCGGTTTCTGCCTCCTCCTACTTGTGCCTCCCCCTATATTGAGCTGCAAAAATGCCCTCAGCGGAGCCGAGGGCCATAGATTCCCAGTGCAAAGATATAGGAAATCTATAAACAGGTGATAGGTAAAGACACCCTATTTATAGGAAATGCTCACTCTGTCCCCGGCTCTCCTTGCCGTGATCAAGCCAACCCCAGCGGCTGGCCGCTGAGATGAGCAAACCAACTAGCAACAACAATATTCCCAAGCCCAGGGCCGGGGGGGCTTGTACCAGCAGCACGCCCAAAGACCCAAAAACTAGGGCCGTACCATAAAGCAGCAGCACTGCCTGCCTTTGGGACAAGCCTAGATCCAGGAGGCGGTGATGCAGGTGCCCCCGATCAGCTTTGTAGAAGGGCAGACCGTTTCGCACCCGCCGCACCACCGAGAAGACCGTGTCAAGAGTGGGGAGTCCGAGGATTACCACGGGCACCGCCACTGCTACAGTAGCAGCCCCTTTGAGTGCCCCCTCCACTGCCAATGAGCTGAGCATGAAGCCGAGAAACATCGCACCGGTATCTCCCATGAAGACGCTAGCCGGGTTAAAGTTGTACCGCAGAAAACCAAGGGTGCTTCCGGCTAAGGCCAGGAGCAAGAGGGCAACAAACCCATACCCCAGCTCATGGGCTACGCTGAATAGAGAGAGACTGGCGATAACTGCTACTCCTGCAGCCAAACCATCTAGTCCGTCAATGAAGTTAAACATATTGGTGACAGCTACAATCCACAGGATGGTAAGGGGAATCCCCAGCCATCCGAGATAGATCATGCCGCCCAGGGGATTGGTAACAAATTGTACAACGGTACCGTTGGCCACAACGGCAACGGCTGCTAGAATTTGACCCAACAACTTCGTTCGGGGCCTGAGGTCCCAGAGGTCGTCAACTAGGCCGGTTACGCCGATGATCAATGACCCCGCCAGAAGGCCGGCAACAGCCTCATGCCTGATACCGGTCAGCCAGATGGCTGCCCAAAAGGCCAGTATGATCACTATACCACCGCCAGTGGGGATGGGAACCCTGTTGAGCCGCCTGGCATTGGGCCTATCGACAATCCCCAACCGGCCAGCCAGCCGCTGATACCACGGTGTAACCAGCCAACTGATGATCAATGCAATCAAAAGAACTTCCAAGTAATCCCCCATGAGGCCCCCCCTTTCCCCGGTTCTCCTGCCATAAGCCAGAACCTCAATGTATCAACCAAGACTGCCTAGATCCTACCATTTTCTGATAATACTATTAGAAACGCAACATCCTTAATTTTAACCCTCATCCATCGGAGTGTCAAGGAAGCTCTCTGAAACCCATTTCCGGATGGGCAGTTTAGCCTCCTTGAGGAGCTGCAGAGCCAGCTCATCTGGATAGTCGTTTACATAAATGATCTCCTTGACTCCGGCATTGATTAACATCTTAGTACATTGGGAACAGGGTTGGTCAGTGCAGTATAAGGTTGCTCCCTCTGTGCTGACGCCGTGCAGGGCAGCTTGAATAATTGCATTTTGCTCGGCATGGATACCGCGGCAAATCTCCTGGTGCTGGCCTGAGGGAATACCCAATTGCTCCCTAAGGCATCCTACCTCCAAACAGTGGGGCAGGCCGCTGGGAGCACCGTTGTATCCCGTGGCCAAAATCCGTTTGTTCCGCACCAGAACTGCTCCCACCTGCCTGCGCCGGCAAGTAGAGCGCTTGGCTACCAAGTGGGCAATCTCCATGAAATACTGGTCCCAACTAGGGCGCCCATCCCTCTCTGACATGAGTCATCTCTCCTGCTGTTACTTGGTCCCGAAGAGCCGATCTCCGGCATCGCCGAGACCTGGAACGATATAACCATGATCGTTAAGCCTTTCATCAACAGCAGCAGTGAAAATGTCCACATCGGGGTGGGCAGCCTGCACCGCTGCAATTCCCTCCGGTGCAGCGATGAGCACCATCAACTTAATATTCCTGCCGCCCTTTTCCTAAATAAAACGAATAGCAGCCACAGCGGAGCCGCCGGTAGCCAACATCGGATCCAGGACGATCAAATCCCGCTCGTGAATATCTGTCGGCAGTTTGCAGTAATACTCCACTGGCTGCAATGACTCGGGATCACGGTATAGCCCAATATGACCTACCTTGGCTGTGGGAATTAGCTGCACAATGCCGTTGACCATACCTAATCCTGCCCGCAGGATAGGAATCACTCCGATTTTCTTTCCGGAAATCATTCGGCAGTGGGCTATCCCCATGGGAGTCTCAACTTCTACATCTTCCAACGCCATATCCCGTGTTACTTCATAAGCCATCAATAATGCAATCTCATCCACCAATTCCCTAAATTCCTTGGGCCCAGTCTTTATATCTCTAATAATGGCCAATTTGTGCTGAATTAGGGGGTGGTCAATTACGTGTACCTTCGACATTGATTCGCCTCCCACTCCTCATTAGGCGCTGTAAGCTCCCGTATTCCTCTAGGTGCCGGTTCTTACCATCTCTCCCCATGTCGGCGCAAAGCAACCTTTGCCTTTACCAGGTCACACAATCTCCCGGGCGAGGCCAAAGCCGGCCGCCCAAGCTCCAGAGAATACTGGCATCATTGATCATAGGAAGCCGTTGTAGATACCATCATTCCGATCCTTTGGATTCCAGTTTCCGCCACACACCAGCCAGGGACTTCTTGAGCTCCGCAGCGGCAGACCGATAGGCTGTGATTCCCTGTCCGTATGGGTCGGGAATATCCAAATTGCTGATCTCGCCGGCAAACTCCTTCACTGTAAACACCCGATCTGCTGCGGCAGGAAACTGCTGCTGGATACTCTGTTTGTGGGCAGCAGTCATGGTAAGGACCAGATCCGCATCCTTCAGGAGCTCTTCGGTCAGCAGGCGAGCACTGTGACCGCTGATATCCAGCCCCAATTCTCGCAAGACAGTCACGGCCTCAGAGGTTGCTGAAGCACCGCTTACGGCGTGGATGCCGGCGGAGCTGACTTGCCAGTTGTCTCCGTTCTTGCTTTGGACTAACTGGCGGAAAATGGCTTCAGCCATCGGACTCCGGCATGTATTCCCAGTACAGACAAACAAAATCTTTTGCGGCTTGGCCAAGAACAGCGCTAACCTCCCTTCCTCACCTAACATGAGGGGTTGTCCGCAACCGGTAATCAAGATTTCCACAGTCAAGATTTAGGTTCCTCTTGAAAAACAATAATCCTGCCTATGAAAGTTCTGATTGGCTGCTAAGGGACTTGATCTCAAAGTCCGTTGCATTGCTGCAGACTCCGCAGCGAAGTAGATTAATCCCGTTATAATCCACTTCTTCAAAAACCAGCGTATTCCCACACTGCGAACAGCTGGGGATAAACATCCCGCCGCAATCAGGACACCGGCCATTCTCAAGCTCTCTGCTGCATCGGGGACAGTCCTTAATGGTCATGGTTCAGCCTCCCGCACTTTTGTCATCCGATAGTATGACTGGGATGTTCCAGCTTTAAACAGGGAAGCAATATACTGGACTGGATACGAACCCAGACCAAAATCCGATGTCCCGCGCCGGCACTACCTATATACCTAATGATCTACCGGCAGTATAAGGCCCTTTGCGAAGGCCGCCCCGCCGGTAGCAAGTCCTCAAACATCTATGATTCGATTGGCAGCTGCCTTCTGCAGGCGGTTCATAACCGCCAAACCCACACCCCTAGCTGAGATTCCCTCCAGGATAATTTGGGTGACATCGGTCTCATCTAATTCCCGGAGGCAGCGGTAAATGTTGGCAGCTATCTCACTGGGGTTTGTCCGGCTCCCCATGACGGCTACCTGCCATCTGCTGCCATCTACCCCGTGCTCACGCCAGTACCCCAGAAGCTCCCTGCTGACCATCAAGCCAATGGTTTCTCCCTGGGCTTCCAGCTCATTGGCTAGCGCCGTCAAACGTCGGAAAAGCTCAGGAGGCTCACCCCGGATCAGCACTGCCGGAGCCTCAGGGGCATAATGCCTATATTTCATCCCTGGGGAGCGAACGGGACCATGGATTTCCTCTCCCCCTTGCACATGGGGATCAAGTTCCACCCTTCCGACTACTTCCTCCAAGGCTTCTCTGGAAACACCTCCGGGCCGCAGGATCACCGGTACCGGCCCAGTGCAGTCCACAACCGTTGATTCAACTCCCACTGAAGTAGAGCCGCCATCTAGGATGATATCTACTTTGCCCTGGAGATCGGCCATCACATGGGCCGCCTCCGTGGGGCTTGGCCGACCCGATATGTTGGCAGACGGCGCCGCCACCGGCACCCCGGCAGCTGCCAGCAAAGCTAAGGCCACTGGATGATCCGGCATGCGGACTGCAACTGTATTTAGACCTCCGGTGGTGATAGCAGGTACAACTGGTCCTTTGGGAAGGACGATGGTCAAGGGGCCCGGCCAGAAAGACTGCGCTAGAGTCCTGGCTAAAGGGGGTACCTCAGGAACAATCTGCTGGAGATCTTCCACAGCGGCAATATGGAGGATTAAGGGGTTATCTGCCGGCCGCCCCTTGGCAGCAAAAACTCCGGCAACGGCCTCGCTATCTAGGCCGGTGGCGCCTAGACCGTACACCGTCTCTGTTGGAAAGGCGACTAAGCCTCCCTCTCTGAGGACCCTTGCCGCCTCTTGAATCACGGGGGTATTCACCAAGTCCTCAGGTTCCACACCTGGAGGCACCGCTACCGGCCGCAGTTTCGTCTTCTTTTGCACCTTTACTTCCACGTCCCCGTCACCACCCGTTCTCGATCCCCGTAATCTTTGTACAGCTCTAGTTCAGTGTACCCCAAATCTCTGGCTATGGACATCACTGCCTGTCCTTGACCGTGGCCGATCTCGACAGCGACCAGCCCGCCCTGCCGCAGAAACTTCCTTCCCTCGGCAAAAATACGGGGATAAAAGACAAGACCATCAGGTCCGCCATCTAGCGCTCCCACCGGTTCATAGCGGACAATCTCCGGTGCCAGCTCCTGTAGCTGGTCGGTGGGAATGTACGGCGGATTGGCGACAATCACATCGATTTCAGATTCTAGATCCATGGAAAGGGCACTGTATAGGTCACCCTCCAAGAGCTTTACACTATCTCCCACACCCCACCGGTCTATATTCTCCTTCGCCACCGCCAATGCTGGAGCAGAAATATCGGTGGCATAGATACAGGGGACCTTACCGGCATCCTGGCGTAAACTGTAGGCCAGACTCACAGCAATGGCACCGCTACCGGTGCCTAACTCCACGATCTTATATTCTGTCTCCGGCCTCTCGGCAAGCCGTTTAAGCACAACCTCTACCAGGAGCTCCGTCTCCGGCCTGGGGATCAGCACATGGGA
>JAAZHE010000143.1 GCA_012510855.1 Bacillota bacterium
ATGCCTAGCTTAGGGTACTCTACGAAACCCTGGGTGATAGCTCTACGGAACCTCAGCGGCTTCAGCACAGCTTTATGAACACCAATTGTGGCGAGGTCTCTCGCCTACTAAAGCTTGACGCGTACTCTTGACGCTATCGACCTTGACCAATGCCCTGACTTCTGCTAAAATAAGGGCCAGTAGGGGAGTAGCTCAATTGGTAGAGCACCGGTCTCCAAAACCGGGGGTTGCGGGTTCAAGTCCTGTCTCCCCTGCCACAAAGGCCCTTGAAGAGGGCCTTTTTTACATCATCCCTTGTATTCCATCCCCATCCATGATACCCCATCTCCACCATAGCATATTTCTCTGCACGGTAAGGCTGTCCAAACGGCTGGCCTTAGAGCAATTCTACATTCGGCGTCTCCTGGCTCAATAGGCATTCAAGAATCAATGCCGTTAGAGATTAACCCCCAAGACTCCCCCGACAGCGCCCATGATGAAACCTACTCCAAGCCGCAGTACATCTTTTTGGTTCACATGTGCTACATAGAGACTACCGGTAGTCATCCAGTTTAAACCTAAGATGAAAAGGATTCCCACTAAGCCGCCTACTAACCACCCCTTCCGCTGGGTTGTCTTGGCTGCAAGGAAGCCTCCCGTCGCCATGCTGAGATAAGAGAACACTTGGAAAAGACCAGCCTCTACTATATTCCAACCTCCGATAAGCTGCACAAGAGATACCAATACGGCTCCGCAAATGGAAACGGCAGCGCTGCACGCAATCCCCCGCACAATAGCCCAGAAATACAACCCGACAGTAGCTGGAGGAACCAGTTCATTATTGGTACTGCTTACGCGCCTGGCCATTTTTCTCCCCCCAGAAGCCAAACTGAAAAGCAAGATCTCCCTGTGACATGTCTATGCCTGGCGGGATAAGGGTATGTCTCACTCCTGTAAAATCAGAAGGTCCTCTCCAGCACAGCCGGAGAGGACCTAACTCACATAACTTGATTGAGACTGCTTTACGCCAACGCCCTAACTAGGCGTCTTCCTTCTGGGCTTCAGCAATTACCTGTTCTGCTATGTTGGCCGGAACCTCTTCATAGTGGTCGAAAGTCATGGTGAAGGAGCCCCTGCCCTGGGTAATAGAGCGCAGGTCGGTGGCATAGCGGAACAGCTCGGCTTGGGGCACTTGTGCCCTAATAATCTGATAACCATTTTGGGGATCCATACCGAGAATCCGGCCCCGCTTCTTGTTCAGATCACCGATGATATCCCCCATGTATGCCTCCGGGACCTTAACTTCCACGTTCATGATCGGTTCCAGCAGAATAGGAGAAGCCTGCATAAAGCCCTTCTTGAAAGCCATGGAGGCGGCAATCTTAAAGGCCATTTCCGATGAGTCAACACTGTGCTATGAACCAAGGTCAAGCGGTACCTTTACGTCTACCACCGGATAACCGGACAATACTCCCTGATCCATAGTTTCCTGGATACCCATCTCCACCGCCGGTATGAACTGGCGAGGTACAGCTCCTCCAAAAATCTCATCGACGAACTAAAAGCCACTTCAAGCACGTAGAGGTTCCATCCGAATGAATATGTGACCGTACTGGCCCCGTCCGCCGCTCTGCTTCCTGTGTCTGTACTCTACATCGGCCTTACCTTTAATGGTTTCCTTATACGGGACCTTGGGCACTGTTAACTCTACAGCAACACCATACTTGCTGGACAGCCGGCTGGCGATGATCTCCAAATGCATGTCGCCAACACCAGAGACCACAGTTTGACCGGTCTCTGTTACCCGGGTTACGGTAAAGGTGGGATCTTCCTCCTGCAGTCTGGCAAGACCGCTGGCAATCTTATCTTCATCACCCTGGGCCTTGGGATGAATGGCCATCATCAAGCTTGGCTCGGGGAAGTCTATCGACGGCAGCGTAATGGGAGCATTCTTGGCGCACAGGGTATCTCCCGTCAAGGTTCCCTGAAGCTTAGCAACCGCAGCTAGATCACCGGGTACAACTGAATCAACGGGAATCTGCTCTTTGCCCCTAATGAGGAAGACTTGACCGATCCGTTCATCTATCTTCCGGGTAGAATTGTAGACCTGGGAATCGGATTTTAGTACACCGGAATAAACCCGGAACAAAGTAAGACGGCCCACATAGGGGTCGGCCATGGTCTTAAACACCAACGCCGACAGGCTTTCGTCGGTTGACTGTTTCCTGACTACATTCTCATCGCTGCCGGGAACAACACCTGTTACATCACCGGTCTCATTGGGTGCCGGCAAGCAGTGGATACAGTAGTCCAAGAAGGTATCAATTCCAGCTCCCATAGTGGCTGAACCGCACAGTACCGGAATGATCTGTCGGGTCTTTGTTCCCTCACCCAAAGCCTTCTCCAGTTCTTCCTGGGTCAGAGGTTCACCCTCGAGGTACTTCATGGCCAGTTCATCATCAGTAACAGCCGCTGCCTCTACCAGTGCTTCCCTGTAGGTTTCAACATCTGCCTGGAGCTCAGCTGGGATTTCCACCTCTTCAGCTTTGCCGTTGTTGTACAGAAATCCCTTCATCTTGACCAAATCGACGATCCCTTTGAAGTCTTCAGCTTGACCGATTGGCAGCTGAATCGGGATGACCTGCTGTCCGTACATCTCCTGCAGGTTGGTCAATACCTTGTAGAAGTCGGCGTTTTCCCGATCCATCTTGTTTATGAACACCATCCGGGGAAGCTCCCGGTCATCAACATATCCCCAGACCTTCTCTGTGCCCACTTCTACACCATTGGTCGCGCATACGACAACGACAGCGGCATCGGCGACCCTCAGCGATCCGATGACTTCGCCGACAAAATCAAAGTAACCGGGAGTATCTAGGACATTAATCTTGTGATTCTTCCATTCAACTGGCGCAACAGAGGTGGTAATAGAGATCTTGCGCTTTACCTCCTCTGGATCGTAGTCGAGAATGCTGGTGCCTTGATCAACACTCCCCAGCCGTTTGGTTGCTCCTGAATGAAAAAGCAGGGCTTCAGCCAGGGTAGTCTTACCTGCCCCACCATGGGCAACAAGTGCGACATTGCGCAACTTATCAGTGGTATACTGCTTCAACCGTCATCTCCTCCTCAAACGTACTCCCAACAATCAGAGACAAGTCTAACTAAAAACCGTCATCTAGGCATGAAAAACAGACTCTCATAGGCTTCGTCGAAGAAAATCTTTTTTCCTGCCTATTTTCGACCACTTTTTCATAGTCATTCCCATTCTCACCCTGGTTTACCGCTTTAACCGAAAAATCACTTAACTATGGGTATCAGAGAATGTCAACTGCGGGGAAGTATATGTTCCGAATCAATCAGTTCTCGGTATTTCGCAACTACTTGCTGGAAATCCTCCCAGACGTCCTTTTTGAGCTGCGGGCGATGGAATAGTGCAGCCGGATGATAGGTAGGCATGAACCAGATATTGCCCTTCTTGAACCAGCGACCCCTAAGCCGGCTGATCCCCTCATCGGTCTGCAACACCGTCTGAGCGGCACAGCTTCCCAAGAGTACCATGATCTTGGGCTTCAGCAAATGCACCTGCATCCGCAGGTTCGGCAAACAAGCCCTGATCTCTTCAGCATTGGGGGTACGGTTGCCCGGCGGTCGACACTTTACTACATTGAGGATAAAAACGTGCTCAAACCGCAAAAAACCGCAGGCTGCCAAGATCTGATCCAAGAGTTGTCCCGCACGACCGACGAAGGGCCTGCCCAACCGGTCCTCATCTGCTCCCGGCCCCTCCCCGCAGAGGACCAGTCTCGCCTCAGGATTGCCTTCCCCAAAAACGCCCTGACTGCATCCACACCGCAGGGAACAGCGCTGACAAGACTTGACGATGTCAGCGAGCTGTTCGAGGTCAGCTGCCCCTCTCAGTCTTTCTAAGTAAAGGTCCATAGAGATCACCGCAAGCACCAACAGATTGGGGTATCAAGAACTGTTTCGTAAAGGCATTCATTGATTCCTGCCCGCGAGTCAGCTGCTTCGCCGGAAACTACTCTACCTCGAACTCATGGAAAGCATCGAACGCCTAGAACCAAACAAGACGAAAAAAGGGAACCCGGTTGAGGAAACCGGGTCCCCTTTCGAAGAAAGCTGGAGCTTATTTGGATGGGATGACTAATTGTTGGCCGATTACGAGATCATAACCGGTGAGGCTGTTAAGCTGCATCAACTCTTCCACCGTTAGGTCGTTCTCCTTGGCGATTGCCCAAAGCGAATCCCCAGTTCTTACAGTATAGGTCTTGGGCTTAACAGTGTGACCTGGAATCCTCAGCTTTTGTCCAATCCAGATGGTATCACGGTCAAATGTGGGATTTACTGCCAGCAGTGACTCAATGCTGACACCGTAGTGCTTAGCAATGGATGAAAGGGTTTCGCCTGTTCGCACTGTATGCCAGACCCTTTTGGGGGAAATGGCTTTCTCCGGGCGGCTCAAATTCATCCACTGATCGGCTACCACTTCACCGTGCTGGTTGAATGCGATAAACTCGAAATCCCCCTCGGGCATGTGCCTCCTAGGCAGTGTTACCATGTCCCACGGATAAGTCAGAATCATGGTCACCATATCGTCTTTGCCGGGGCTCTGCATGCCCACTTTCACCAGTAGACTTCGATCATTGATATTAACCTGACCGATCTCAACCCCATAGCCTCCAGAAGTCTCGCCCAGATAGGCTACAACAGCTACATCCCGCTTGAAATTGATCTCGGCCAGCTTTTCGCCCATCGCCTTTCTGGCCAGCTGGGGCAGTCCCCGCAAGAACTGGTTGGCTTGCGCCCTGCTGGAGAGGATCACGAACCTGGTTGCTTCAGTATCCCCTCTCCATTGCCATGTGGAAAAGTCCTTATCCGATACTGAAATGATCAAGGGTTCGGTCCGGACCGCACCTTCTGCGATTACCGGAACACAGACTACAGCAGCTATAACCAACAATAAAACCATTTTGCGCATACTTGATCTCTCTCCCTCCCGCCAGCATTATACCATGGTGCGGCAAGTCTTCTGCTAGGAGACTCAAGGCACTACCGTTAGTTCATAGCCCCTATCCAGATTTCTACCAGTTATGCCAAACAAGGCCTCGTTCTGCACCTTTCAGCAGGTTTCTCGGGAAAAATGGCGAAGGAACAAAAGCGATCATGGGAAAAGGAGTGCAAAATGCTATGGAGTTCTCTGACCTCTATGTAAGGGCAAAGTCGGTGGTAAATCCTAGAAAGCTGTCGGAATTAGCCGAAGCTGGCGGGGTCGGTGCAGCAATTCTGGCTGCCAATGGCGAAGTGTATACCGGCGTCTGCATAGATACCGCCGACTCCATGGGATTCTGTGCGGAACATGCGGCGGCCGCTGCTATGATCACCGCTGGTCAAAGTCTAGTGCTCAAGCTCATCGCAGTCAATTGGGATGGCAAGATTCTGCCTCCCTGCGGAAGGTGCCGAGAGTTCATCAGCCAGCTGCATCCCGAAAACCCCAATGCCCAGGTCATGGTGGATGAGGATACAGTAGTCACTCTGCGAGAGCTGTTGCCCTACCTCTGGCATAGCACCATATAGTATCAGGAGAGCCGGATCCCAATGAAGAAATCAATTAACCCTATTATGGGCATCTGGTTTGGAGCCCTCTGTACTTCCTTTGCTGCGACATTTATTATCGCCAGTGGTCAAGCGCCCTTCGTTGTCGCTTTCTACCGGTTGGTATTTGCCGTGGCTTTCCTACTTCCCGTTAATGCAATCCAGGGATGGGACCAGCTCCGCCAGATCGGCCGTAAGCAGCTGCTCTCATGTCTCATAGTCGGACTCTTTTTCGCCCTTCATCTGGTCACTTACATAGCATCATTGCAGTATACCTCGGTAGCCTCTGCAGGTGCCCTGCTTTCCCTACAGCCGGTTTTTACAGCGGTGGGCGCCTTCGTATTCCTCCGAGAAAAGATCGAGTTCAGGGTCACCCTGGGAATTGCTTTGGCTGTCGCAGGAGGGCTGATTGTCGGCGGTGGAGACCTTCTCATAGTGACGGGAAGCGCCCTTTTCGGCGATTTTCTGGCAGCTGTGTCAGCCCTGATGATCAGTTTGTACTTCGTGACCGGCCGCTCCCTACGCCAGTACTTGGATATTATCCCCTACCTGGTGGTTGTCTACGGATCTGCTGCCATCGCCACCGCTATCATCAGTGCACTTTCTGGGATCCCTCTCGCTGTCTCCTCAACTAGGGGGTGGATCTTTTTGCTGGCCCTTGGTGTCATCTCAACAGCCCTCGGCCATGGCATCTTCAACTGGGCACTTAAATATACGAAGGCCTCCACTGTGGCCTTGGTGACCCTGGCTTCTCCTGCAGCTGAGACAGTATGGGCGTATCTTTTCCTAGGTCAGGTGCCAGCCATTACATCGATTATCGGCGGTATTATCATGATTACCGGCGCAGTCCTTGCTGTCAGCGGCGAAAAAGAAGAGGAGCAAAGGGAGGCCGGATATTCTACATCCCAGCAATAGCAACACCCTCTGCCCCAGCACTGTTCCTAGAGGACAACAACCTGACGCATCAATGGGCGTTAATCCGCACACTCCGACTTCAAGATTAATATATCCCGGCTGGCTAGAGTTACTTTGCCTGTTAAGGTTTGCCACGTCAAGAGACTCTGGTAAGTCCCGCTGCCCAGGTCAATTTCCTTTTCTTCATCTGTATGGTTCAGGATAAAGGTAAAGGATTGGCCGTTTTTTTGCCGCTGGGTGACCTCGACTCCAACCGGCGTCTCCAAAATTGGGTTAATCCCTTTCTCCTTGCAAAGATAGCGCACCAACCTATTGACAAAGCTTTGCTCGGGATCACTGGCTACATACCAAGCCCATCCTTCACCAAACTTATTTCTGGTCAAGGCAGGCCGCCCACTGTAGAAGTCCGACTGGTAGACACCGATCACTTCTGCTGTCTCCGCATGCATGAGGTCACAGATGAGCCCGACTTCGTGCCTGCCGGCCAGCTCTGGGAGACTGTCAGATACCACGATGGCATTCCGCATATCAGGGAACAGGGGATCCGTTTCCTCTACCCAAACACCTGCCACTTTCCGCAGTTCTCCAGGAAAACCCCCTAGAACTACTCGGTCGTTCTCATCGACTATGCCGCAGAAAAAGGTCATTAAGAGAGTGCCGCCCCTGGTCACAAACTCCTCAACCCGTTGGGCATATCCGGGCTGCAGAAGATAGGCCACCGGTGCAATGACAATCTCATATTTGTCCATGGACATGGAGGGACTGATGATATCCACAGGAATATTATGGCACCAGCAGGCCTTGTAGTACTTCTCAACCTGGGGCAAGTATCTGAGGTCAATTGTAGGACCGCTGGAAAACTC
>JAAZHE010000144.1 GCA_012510855.1 Bacillota bacterium
ATCAATTACTATATAGGAAGCAAAGTAAAGCACCTGCTCCAGGGCCCGTGGCGACATGTCCAAAATCAGACCCATGCGGCTGGGTATGCCCTTGAAATACCAAATATGGGATACCGGCGCCGCCAACTCGATGTGGCCCATCCGCTCCCGGC
This sequence comes from Bacillota bacterium, assembly GCA_012510855.1. Lineage (GTDB taxonomy): Bacteria > Bacillota > Limnochordia > DTU087 > DTU087 > DTU087. Next base: position 153 of record JAAZHE010000144.1, read on the forward strand.
GAACCTTGGCTCTGGTAACCTCTACACCGCAGCGGTCACAGACAACGCCTTTATAGCGAACCCGCTTGTACTTGCCGCAATGGCACTCCCAATCCTTGCTGGGGCCGAAGATCTTCTCACAGAACAAACCTTCCCGCTCCGGCTTGAGGGTCCGGTAATTGATGGTCTCGGGCTTTTTTACTTCACCGCTGGACCATGACCGAATCCGCTCCGGAGAAGCAAGACCAATGCGAATGCCATCAAAATTGTTAACATCTATCATGAAACGACCACTCCTCTTGTCTAGAACCGTTCCCCACAAAAGGTGATGGAGCTCGAGAGAACCCCGGACAACCTATCGCTCTCAATAAGAGTCTTCATCATCGTCGTCATAGAAGTAATCGGAATCGTCATCGTCGAAATCGCCGTAATCGAAGTCTTCATCATCGATGAGATCGTCTTCACTATCGATGTCTTCGTCATCGTCATCTGGAGCATCGTACTCTAGATCGACATCTTCATCTCCGTAATCCAATTCATCATCTTCTATCTCGTCTCCATCACTTTCGTTTTCCGGCTCTACAGGCGCTTCACTTTCCGCCTTTTTCTTTCCGCCAACACCGCTGACTTCCTCGTCTTCCTCAATCTCCTCTGATTCTACATCCCGTTCACCCTGGCGCCGAACCTGGCCAACTTCCCGGGTCTGGATGTCGATACCCAGTTCTTTGGCCATCTCACTTACGTCTTCATCAACTTCCTTGATCTCCACTTCTCCATCCTCGCTGTACACTCGCACATCGAGGCAAAGACTCTGTAGCTCCTTAATCAAGACCTTAAAGGATTCGGGTACTCCCGGTTCGGGAATATTCTCTCCCTTGACAATAGCCTCATAGGTCTTTACCCGGCCCACCACATCATCGGACTTGACGGTGAGCAGCTCCTGAAGTGTGTAGGCGGCTCCATAGGCCTCCAGTGCCCAAACCTCCATCTCTCCAAAGCGCTGACCGCCAAACTGGGCCTTGCCGCCCAAGGGCTGCTGGGTAACCAAAGAGTAAGGTCCAGTAGACCGGGCGTGGATTTTATCATCTACCAGATGCGCCAGCTTGAGCATATAGATATATCCGACAGTGACTTCATTCTCAAAGGGCTCACCGCTGCGACCATCCCGCAGTGTCATCTTCCCGTTTTCAGGCAGGTTGGCCTTGCGGAGCATTTCTACGATTTCTTTCTCCCCGGCGCCGTCAAATACAGGGCTGGCAACCCTCAAGCCCAAGGTAGCCGCGGCCCAGCCCAAATGGGTCTCCAGCACCTGCCCAATATTCATCCGGGAGGGCACTCCCAGGGGATTGAGGACGATTTCCACGGGGCGTCCGTCGGGCAGGAAGGGCATATCCTCCTCGGGCAATATTCGGGCAATAACGCCTTTGTTGCCGTGGCGTCCAGCCATTTTGTCGCCTTCAGAGATCTTCCGCTTTTGCGCCACATACACCCGAACCAGGCGGTTAACACCTGGAGGCAGTTCATCGCCGTTATCCCGGGAGAAAACCTTTACATCAACGACTATGCCGCCCTCACCGTGGGGAACCCGCAAGGATGTGTCCCTCACTTCCCGGGCTTTCTCACCGAAGATCGCCCTGAGGAGCCGCTCTTCTGCAGTTAGTTCCGTTTCGCCCTTGGGAGTCACCTTGCCTACCAAGATATCTCCCGGCCGAACTTCGGCTCCGATACGGACTATTCCACGGGAATCCAGATCCTTTAGGACATCTTCGCCCACATTGGGTATATCCCGAGTGATCTCTTCAGCGCCGAGCTTGGTATCCCGGGCCTGTGCCTCGTATTCTTGAATATGAATAGACGTAAAAGTATCATGTTTGACCAAGCTTTCGCTGATCAAAATAGCATCTTCAAAGTTGTAACCTTCCCAGGGCATAAAAGCCACCAACACATTGCGGCCCAAAGCCAGTTCACCGTGATCGGTAGATGGACCGTCGGCAATAACATCCCCCGCTTCAACCCTTTGGTCCTTGCGGATCAAAGGCCGCTGGTTGATACATGTGCCCTGGTTGGACCGTTCAAACTTTCTCAAACGATAGATATCCCGACCGCCGGTATCGGTCTTGATGACTATTTCCTTTGCTGTAGCCCTTTCTACTACTCCAGAATTCTTGGCAATAACCAAAACTCCAGAGTCGACAGCAGTCTTGGCCTCCATGCCGGTCCCCACATACGGCGCCTCAGTCCGCAGCAGCGGCACTGCCTGGCGCTGCATGTTGGCACCCATCAGGGCCCGAGAAGCGTCATCGTTCTCCAAGAAGGGAATGAGAGCGGTGGCAACACTGACCACCTGTTTAGGCGATACGTCCATAAAATCTACTTGTTCTGAAGGTACAAGGAGAATTCGATCCATGTATCGAACAGTTACACGGGAACGAACAAACCGCCCTTCCTCGTCCAAAGGCTCGTTGGCCTGGGCAACTACATAGTTGTCCTCTTCATCGGCGGTCAAATAAACAACCTCGTCGGTGACCCGGCCGTTTTCTACCCGGCGGTACGGCGTTTCAATAAACCCGTACTCGTTCATTCGGGCATAGGTACATAAAGACCCAATGAGCCCGATATTGGGCCCCTCTGGAGTCTCGATGGGACACATGCGTCCGTAGTGGGATTGGTGTACATCCCGGACTTCGAAACCTGCCCTCTCTCGACTGAGACCGCCGGGTCCTAAGGCCGACAACCGCCGTTTGTGGGTCAGCTCAGACAGGGGGTTGGTTTGGTCCATGAACTGGGACAGCTGACTGCTGCCGAAGAATTCCTTGATCGCGGCAACCAGGGGCCGGATGTTGATGAGTGCCTGCGGTGTGATGATATCCACATCCTGAATGGTCATCCGCTCCCGCACAACTCTCTCCATCCGGGAAAGCCCGATACGGAACTGGTTCTGCAGCAGCTCGCCTACAGCCTTGAGCCTGCGGTTACCCAAATGATCTATGTCGTCGACGCTGCCGACACCGGCCATGAGGTTAAAGAGATACCCCACTGTAGCAACGATATCTTCCTTGGTGATGGCACGCACATCGAGATCCGGCTGTCCGTTGCCAATGATCTTGATCTCTTCATCATCTTTACCCTTAACATAGGCAACATTAACCCCAGCCTGATGGATCCGCTCCGCAGTCCGGCGATCGATCCGGGTATTGGCATCCACCAAGATCTCACCGGTCTCCGGATGAACAATTGGCCTCGCCAGAATCCGGCCCACAAGCCGCTCGGTGATTCTCAGTTTCTTATTCATCTTATAGCGGCCGACACTAGCTAGATC
>JAAZHE010000016.1 GCA_012510855.1 Bacillota bacterium
GGCCTTGGATATGTCGAATTCTTCCCCGATGCCTGTTCCAAAGGCAGTGATCATAGAGCGGATCTCATTGTTAGCCAGAATTCGGTCCAGCCTAGCCTTTTCAACATTAAGAATCTTACCCCGCAAAGGCATGATGGCCTGGAAGCGCCTGTCTCTTCCCTGTTTTGCCGATCCACCTGCCGAGTCGCCCTCAACCAGGAATATTTCACAAAGGGCAGGATCTGACCAGGTGCAGTCCGCTAGCTTGCCTGGAAGTGAACTAACTTCCAAGGCGGTTTTTCTCCGGGTCAGTTCCCGGGCTTTTCTGGCAGCTTCTCGAGCCCTGGCAGCAGCTATGGATTTCTCTATGATCCGCTTAGCATCAGCTGGATGTTCATCAAGGTAAATCCCCAGACGCTCAGACACAATGGATTCGACTATGCCCCGCAACTCACTATTCCCCAGCTTGGTCTTGGTTTGACCCTCAAACTGCGGTTCACGGATCTTGACACTGAGGACAGCGGTACAGCCTTCCCTTACATCTTCACCGGTCAAGTTCTCTTCGGTATCCTTGAGAAGCTTATTGCGGCGAGCATAATCGTTAAGAGTCCTCGTTAGAGCTGACCGAAAACCGCTGAGATGGGTGCCGCCCTCATGGGTACGTATATTGTTGGCATAGGTGTAGATATTCTCCACATATCCATCTGTGTACTGAATCGCTGCTTCCACCAGTGCACCGTCCATCTCAGCCTGGATGTAGATAATATCCTCATGGAGAACTTCTTTGTTTCGGTTTAAGTATTCCACAAAAGAAATGATGCCGCCATCATACTGATAGGTATTGGAACGCCCTGACCGTTCATCGAGAAACTCGATTTTTACACCCTTGGTCAGGAAAGCCATTTCCCGCAAACGGTAAGCAATGGTATCGGCATCAAAATCGACAGTCTCGAAAATCTCTGGATCGGGTTTGAAGGTAATCTTCGTACCTGTACCCTCAGCTTCGCCAATTACCTCCAATTCTGTAACCGGTTTGCCCCTTTCGTACCTTTGCCGATACAGCTGGTTATTCCGCTTTACTTCGACTACCAGCCACTCCGAAAGGGCATTAACGCAGGAGACTCCCACCCCGTGAAGACCTCCGGAGACGGCGTACCCGCTTTTCTCTCCGCCAAATTTGCCCCCTGCATGGAGATGGGTCATCACAGTCTCCACGGCGGACTTGCCTGTCTTGGGATGGATCCCGACAGGAATGCCGCTGCCGTTGTCGATTACGGTCATGCTCCCATCCCGGTGAACAATTACTCCAATGGTGTCGCACCGACCCTGCAAGGCCTCATCAATGCTGTTATCCAAGACCTCGGCAAAGAGGTGATGCAGGCCCCGACTGTCGGTACTGCCGATGTACATACTGGGTCGGCGGCGAACAGCATCAAGACCTTCTAATACCTGTATCTGTTCAGCCTCGTAGGCTTGCTGCTTTCTGTCCATACGCAATCCCCCCGAACTGCTGCTAACTTCCGGTTCTACATCTCGGGTTATGTTTCCCAGATTTGGTATGATGGATTTTCTGCCCGCTTCTTTAAAGTGGTGCTGGAGACACTGGACACGTATACGGCACTGGGGGTGATGACCAGCGATTGAGGTTTTCCTCCGGCAATGTCCCGCACTAGTTCCTTCATCTGAGCTTTCTTGAGATACAACTGGTTGTTCTCTGAACTCTCTACTGTTTCCCAATTGATGATGGCTATTATATTACTAGAACGGATTACAGTATCTTTACCGAGGTGAACGAACAAGGCTCTCACCCTTCCCTGAGCAGCTGGCCGTCAACAATCCCGTATTCCCGAAAATGACAAAGCTTATCCTGTTGGAAATTGCCCCGGTCAGTAGTTGTAAGCAGTGTTTGTACTTTGCCGCTGATAACTTCCAAGAATGATGAGCGGCGGGAAAAATCCAGTTCGGAGAGCACATCATCCAACAGAAGTACCGGGTACTCTCCCACTTCTTCATACATGAATTCCAGTTCAGCCAGCTTTGTAGCCAATACCACTGTCCGCTGCTGACCTTGGGATGCGAACTGCCTTGCATCTTTACCATCCACTCGAAAGAGAATATCGTCCCGCCGGGGCCTAACAAGGGTAACCCCCCTCCGCATCTCCTGATGACGATTAGCTGCTAGCCCCTGGGCAAAACCCTCGGCAACTTCGTCGGCACTTAAAGCCCCACGGGCTTGGGAACTGGCTTCTTCAGCAGCGTAAAAAGGCAGATAGTGGACTGTTAGGTTCTCCGCCCCACCGCTGATTTCCCGGTGGCCAATGCCAGCCAATTCTCCAATCCGCTCTATAGCTTTAGCCCGCCGAACCATAATCTGAGTCCCATACCGGATCAACTGTTCATCCCAAAGCAGTAGGTCGTCCTTCTTGGCTTTCCCTTCCGCAATGCTCTTGAGAAAGCTGTTCCTTTGCTGCAGAACCTTGTTGTAGTTCACCAGGTCGTAGCGATACACCTTACTGGTCTGGGCCAACAAAAGATCAATGAACCGCCGCCTCATATTCGGGCTCCCCTTTACCAACTGGAGGTCATCTGGGGAGAACAAAACCACATTTAAAAAACCCAAGAGGTCCGATTGGCGGCGCAGCTCTTCACCACCGATCATAAAGCGCTTGCGGCGATCCCGAGATAAATCTGCCCGCATGGTAAAGGAACCCATTCTCGTTGTTACTTGAGCTGTCACTTTGGCTTCCTCGCCAAGCCAGTTGATGAGATCAGCATCGCGATTGGTTCTATGGGAGCGACCCGTTGCTAGGAAATATACTGACTCCAAGAGATTGGTCTTTCCTTGAGCATTGTCCCCAACAAAAATATTGAGATGGGGATCCAGCTCAATACTCAGACTCCAGTAATTGCGAAACCGGCTTAACTCCAACGCCTGTACATGCAATACACGGCACTCCCAACTCTAACGGGCTACAACCCGGAGCTGCACCTTACCCTTCACCTCTACCCAATCTCCCACTTTCAGCTGCCTGCCCCGGCGGCGCTCCTCACTGCCATTTACCAGTACTTCACCTGCTTGAATCAATAGCTTGGCTTGACCACCGGTATCGGTAACACCAGCCAATTTCAGCAACTGCTCTAGCTTAATGGTCTCTGTACTTATCGCTACGGACCGCTCTTCCATTTTCATATAACACCTTCATTCTGTCAAATTCCGACACCAGCTCTATATAACCCTAACAGGCATAAGCACGTATACGTAAGTATCATCATCTACAGGACGCACCATGCCGGGATTTAGCCCACTGGACAAGCCGATCCTCACTTTGTCACTGGCTGCGGTTTTCAGCATATCCAGGAGAAACCGAACTTGAAAGGCACTGGTAACTGCCGGCCCATTTTGGTCGACCATTAAGGATTCAGTGGATTCACCTAACTCCACATCCCGGGAGTCTAATCTCATTATGCCCTCTTCTATGCTAAGAGTAACAATTGCCGGTCCCTTCTTACCCATCAGCTCCGCCCGCTCCAAAGCCGCTACTAGATCACTCAAAGGAACCACTATTTCTGTCTCTGTCGCAGATGGTATCACCCTGGTATAGTCTGGATACTGTCCCTCCAAGAGCCGGGACACCAAGATTACATTCTCCAAGCGAAACAGAGCTTGACTTCCCATGGAGGCTATCTCCAGCATAGAATCAGGATCCGACGGCAAGATCCGCTGCAGTTCAATGCAGGTCCTGGCTGGCAAGACCATTTTAAAGGGCTCGCCCTCAGCCACTGCGGTGCGGTTTAGACACAACCGACTGGTGTCTGTCGCAACAAATCTCAACTCGCCCTCGGCGTATTCCATCAATACTCCGCCGAAAACGCTGTGACTCTGGTCTTTCTGGGCTGCATAGACTGTCTGCTTAATCATCCTGGCAGCTACCTGACTGGATATGCGCAAGAGGGGCTTAGGCTCTCCCACCGTCAGGCTGGGAAACTGATCGGCAGCCATGGTCTGAAAACGAAAGCTGCCGGTACCAGCTTTGATTTCAATCATCTGTTGTTCAGACAGTTCTTGTATGAACACATCCCCCGGGGGCAGCCGCCGCACGAGGGGTAAGAAGTACTTAGCTTCCACAACCACTCGTCCCGGCTGGGCAGCCTGTACTGCTGTATAGGCTTCGATCCCGATTTCGTTATCGGTTGCCCTGACAGTAAGCCGGCCGTTTTCACATTCTAGATAAATACCGGTCATGATCGGATTGACGTCACGATTGGCTACCGCCCTGCCTACCATATCCAGACAGCGGAGCAGTTCTCCCTGGGTACCTGCAAACCGCATCCCCTATCCCTCCTGTTGAAAAGTTGTGCATAAACCCTTAATAAGTTGTGGAGGTAGTTTAACACCACGACTTCTGTGTTGAAATGTGGAAAAACCTAGCCTGGTAGTCCCCACCTAATCAACAACCCGCGGTGCCGTATTTATCTGGTTGTTGGTCAGGTTTCCACATTTGCACAGCCACTACTACTATGACTACGATCCTAGATCAATATAGATCTGTATCAGGTGATCTTGGAAATCTATCCACAGGCTGAGAAAAAAAGAAATAAAGGTACAAAGCCGCCGGCCGACTCCCGGGCCTAGGGGTTCCTAAGCTCCTGGATGAGCTGGTTGATCTCCTTCTGAAGACTGGGGTTTTTTTGGAGCATGCGCTGGATTTTCTCGTAGGCATGCAGAACCGTTGTGTGGTCACGGCCTCCAAACTCTTCCCCAATGCGGGGCAAAGATGAGTCAGTGAGTTCTCGGGCCAAATACATAGCTATCTGACGGGGCAACGTTACCGCCCGGGTCCGTTTCTTGCCTCGCATATCTGCAACTTTAATGGAGTAGTGGTTCGCTACGGCATTTTGAATCATCTCGATGGTGATCTGCCGCTGACGAGCTGAACCGACTATATCTTTTAAGGCTTCCTCGGCAATCTCTACACTGATGCTTCGGCGGCTCAAGGAGGCCACTGCAATCACCCTATTTAAGGCCCCTTCTAGTTCTCGGATGTTGGAATGGACGCGGTTTGCGATGTAGCTTAGTACTTCCTCCGGGATTTCCAGTGAATCACTAGCGGCTTTTTTTCGCAAAATTGCTATGCGCGTTTCTAGATCGGGAGGCTGGATATCGGTGGTTAATCCCCACTCGAAGCGGGAACGCAGCCGCTCCTCCAAAGTTGGAATTTCCTTAGGTGGACGATCGCTGGACATAACGATTTGCTTGTTGGCTTCATACAAGGCATTGAAAGTATGGAAAAACTCCTCTTGTGTACTTTCTTTGCCTGCGACAAATTGAATATCGTCTACCAGGAGTACATCAATATTCCGATACCGATCCCGAAACTCTGCCATAGCTTTCTTCCCGATAGCATTAATAAGATCATTGGTGAATTTCTCAGAAGTGACATAGACAACTTTAGCTCCAGGATTCTGCTCCAATAC
>JAAZHE010000145.1 GCA_012510855.1 Bacillota bacterium
ATCCAAGGGAAGCGATGCCAAGAACTCCCCCAGCTTCTCCTCATAGCCGGCGAAATAGTCAGTCTCTAGGCCTACCCGCACAGCTAGAGAGCTTTTCTCTCCAGACTCCTTCACGTCCCGAAGGTAGAGTTCCAACTCCTCATCCAGCATCCACGTATAGGGTATCTGCCTCTTGAAGTCCTCCGGCAGGTATTGGCGGGATATGTGCTCAGTAAAACACACCTCTTTGATCCCCAACTCCTCTGCCCAGCGCAGGCAATCGTCTATTGTACCCACGGCATGATGGGAGTATACCGTATGGAGATGGTAGTCAACCAGCATCAAATTCTCCTCCCACTTTCCTAGAAATGGCTACTATTAGTCCTCTGTTTTACAGTAACACACCTAAGTTAATATTCAATGAACAGGCCCACAATCCCCGTTGACAACATATCCAGGCCCCCATATAATTTAATTAAACGGTTACTTAATAGTCAAAGGGTGAAAGGGAGTGAATGGTCAATGACTGAACCTAACCGTTCTTGGCAGGACATATGCGACGACTACTGTCCCAACAGCCCAGATCTAGATAAGCTGCGGGACGGCCTGCTGGAGGTTGCAGGACTATCTGAGATTTTCAAAGTCTTGGGGGACGAAACGAGAACGAAAATCATTTATCTTCTGTCACAGGCGGAGCTCTGCGTCTGCGATCTGGCAGAGATCCTGGAGATGTCGCTGCCTGCAGTGTCCCACCATCTCAGGCTGCTCAAGACCATGCGCCTCGTCAAGTACCGCCGTGATGGAAGGCAGGTTTATTATACTCTAGACGATGACCACATTGTGAACATGATCCGGCAAGCCCAAGAGCACTTTGCCGAGGAGAGGTAGGAGCTATATGGTGTCAACTGGAGCAGCCTTTGAAGCTCAAATCAGAAGTTATCAATTGAGCGGCCTAGACTGTGCCAACTGTGCCGCCAAAATTGAACAGAGACTGCAGCAGGAATTGGACCCCCACGCATCGGTCAATTTTGCTGCCTCTACCCTGCGGATCAGTTCTGCTAAAGTAACTGAGGCACAAAGGCTGATCGATGCCATTGAACCGGGAGTGGTGATTCATATAGACACCGTTGCTGACAGTGCCTCCCACGGCGTACACGGTAAAATGGCGGCTCATGACCATGGAGATCATTACCTTGATGCCAAGGCTGAGCTCTGGCCATTGATCACCGCCGGTGTTCTGTTTATCCTAGGACTTGTTTATCGAATCCAACTTGCTGCAATAGGCTGGTGGGCCGAATACGGAGTCTTTTTAGCAGCGTACTTGCTGGTGGGCCGAGGAGTGATTTCCGCTGCCCTTCGCAATCTCACCCATGGTCAGGTATTTGATGAGAACTTCCTGATGACCATCGCTACCATAGGGGCCTTTGCCATCGGCGAATTGCCGGAAGCTGTGGGAGTCATGCTTTTCTACTACGTGGGAGAACTGCTGCAGGACATGGCGGTATCCCGTTCCCGCCGCTCTATCCACGCACTTTTGTCCATCCGGCCGGACTATGCCAACCTCAGGACTGAAGATGGCATCACCACCGTGGAGCCGGGACAGGTAGCTGTCGGCAGTGAAATAGTAGTGCGGCCGGGAGAGAAGATTCCTTTGGATGGTGAGATTCTCTCAGGAGAATCCTTTGTCGATACATCTGCCCTGACTGGAGAATCGGTCCCCAGGCGGGTATCGCCCGGTGAAACGGTGCTCGCGGGCATGGTCAACGGCTCCGGTTTACTGGAGGTTAAAGTCACCAAAGGCTATGGACAGACATCACTGGCCCGGATACTGGACCTCGTGGAAAATGCCGCCAGCCGTAAGGCACCGACAGAGAAGCTAATGACCAAACTTGCTCGGTACTATACGCCGGCGGTAGTACTGGCCGCGGTGTTGATTGCAGTGATTCCGCCTCTCGTCCTGCCGGATGCTGCCTTTCGAGACTGGCTGCACCGAGCCCTGGTGCTCCTGGTGATTTCCTGTCCCTGCGCCTTGGTCATTTCCATACCCCTTGGCTATTTCGGCGGCATCGGCGGTGCCTCCCGCCGGGGAATCCTGGTTAAGGGAGCCAATTTCCTGGATGCACTGGTCCATATAGATACAGCTGTTTTCGACAAGACCGGCACCTTAACTGAGGGCGTCTTCGAAGTGCAAAAGGTAGTTCCAGCCGAAGGTTATTCCGAAGAAACGGTGCTGAGTCTAGCTGCCCAGGCAGAGATCCACTCTAGCCATCCTATAGCCCTCTCCATTGTCAAGGCTGCTGTCAAGACCGCGCCCTGGATCAAAGAAGCCGCTGCCGGCGCCTTGGATAACGGTCGCATCGGCGCCCAGGTTAGTAGGGCATATCAGAACAGCGGACAATATGAAGAAATCGCCGGCAAAGGAATCAGAGCAAGAATTAACGGCAGCGAGATCCTGGTTGGCAGCAGCAGCCTCCTGACCGAAAACGGCATCAGCTTTACTCCCCCGCCCATGGATGGCTTTACCACGGCATTCGTAGCCGCCGGCGGACAGTTCGTCGGCACCATCGCCATCGCTGATCGAATCAAGAGCGATGCCACCTCTGCCATCAGCCGTCTCCGCCGTTTGGGAGTCAATAAGACTGTGATGTTAAGCGGCGATGCTTACGGACCTGCTCAGCGAGTGGCCCAAGAGGTGGGAATTGATGAGGTCTATGCCGAGCTGCTTCCCGATGGCAAGGTAGCCAAGTTGGAGGGACTCCTTGCCCAAGGTCGGCAGCGAGGAGCCAAGAGGAAACTGGCCTACATCGGTGATGGAATCAACGATGCTCCGGTCCTCACCAGGGCTGATGTGGGAATTGCCATGGGCGGCCTGGGCTCCGATGCTGCCATTGAAGCCGCGGATGTAGTGATTATGGATGACAGGCCGGGCAAGGTGGCAGAAACCATCGAGATCGCCCGCTATACCCGGCGGATTATCATCCAGAATATTGTGTTCGCCTTTGGCGTTAAGGCCCTGTTCATCCTGCTGGGCATTGCCGGAGCAGCAACCCTGTGGGAGGCTGTCTTTGCTGATGTGGGCGTCGCCCTCTTAGCTGTTCTCAATTCTGCCCGGGCACTCCGCTTCCAGCCGGAAGGACAAGATAGCTGCTGCAGTCTATCGGGGCAGGCCCACCCATGCTGCTAAAGGCGCTGCGGAGGCCTGGAGGAGAGATGAGCTAGGGCGCCATGCCACCAAGAAAGTTAAGGTTGCTATCACTAAGACAAGATCTGTACCGATGCTGGAAAGCTTCAAAACTGCCGAAGATAACGTGCCTGGGATGCCCAGCCTGGGCAGGTGTCCAGCAGGCAGGATCTCACGGTCCTGCCTGCACCGTTAACGTAGGCTCGAACCCCTCAGCCATGGCAGAATGAAGCCTCCGTGACCTTTTGTCCGGCGCATCTGCATCAATAGGCTGCTTTACGGCGGCAGACTCGATAGCTACAGGTTCAGCCCGCTGAGCAGTGCCAAGACTAGATTCATCCAAGCTATTAACCCCCTGCCTACCCGTTTCTTATCTAGTCGCTATCAACTCCACAGCAGCCCTTCTAGCCAATTCCAGGAACGGTCCTGGTACAACACCGAGGATAATCACCGCTACCGCCAGCAAAATCATAGCCAGCTTCTGGGGCACCCCCGGGTCCTGTCCGTCGGCTGTCGCAGCTGGTGCAAAATAAGCGGTGCGGATAACAGGAAACAAATAAGCACCGCAAAGGACACTTCCCGAGACAATCACCGCTGCCCCCAGCCAGTTGCCTGCTTCTAGACTACCGAGGAGAAGATGCCATTTGCCGATAAATCCCGCAAAGAGAGGGATACCTACCAAGCTGAGACTGCCGATGGTGAAGACCGCCATGGTCACCGGCATCTTCTTTCCAATGCCGGCTAGTTCACTGATCCGCTCCTTGCCGGTGGCAGTGATCATAGCTCCTGCTGCCAAGAACAAGCTGGCTTTACTCACTGCATGGCTGAGAATATAGAACAGCGAACCTGTGAGAGCCTTTGCATTAACAAGACCCATTCCCAGGAAAACATACCCCAGCTGGGCAACTGTAGAAAAAGCCAATCGCCGCTTGAGTTCATCCTGGGTCAGAGCAAACAATGAGCCTGCAACAATGCCCAGCATCGCTAATACCGTGATGATCCGGTCTATGGCGAGTTCTTGAATCAAGCTGCCCCCAAATACGTTATACAGTATTTTCATGAGGCAAATCAGGTAGCCCTTCACCGCTATCCCCGATAGAACTGCGTTAGCCGGTGACGGCGCATAGGAGTGAACACCGGGCAGCCAAACATGCAAAGGGAAAAGGGCAGATTTTACACCAAAACCTACCAGTAAGAAACTGATTGCCAACCAGACCACACGTGGGTAATCCTGCCAAACCCGAGATAATTCCTGGGAGGCATAACCCATATTGAGATGTCCGGTGATGATATAAACAAAACCGATGCCGCCCAAGACTAAGGCAGAGCCCAGTGACAGTAAGATCAGATACGTTAAGGCAGCTTCAGCTGCACGGGAATGATTGCGGGCTGCTATCATACCGCAGCAGCTTAAAGTGGCTACTTCCACCAAGACGAAGATATTGAAGAGGTCATTGGTCACGGCCATGCCGGCTAAGGCTCCGGTAAGCAAAAGATAAAGCGTATAAAACCATACCGCCCGATTTGAACCGCCCACTTCGTGGCTTAAGTTACCCGCAGAAAAAAGGGCCACCGGCAAGACGACAATTGCCACCATCAACAGTACCAGAGCGCCTAAACTTCCTGCCACCAGCTCTATACCCCACGGGGCAGGCCATCCGCCCACACTGTATATAATCGATGTACCCCCGCCGGGATAAATCAGTGAGGTAAGATACACAGCGCCCAGCAGGCCAATGGCAGTAATGGCGATGACTAAGCTTTCCACCAACCGCAGCCGTCGAACAATAGTTGGCAGCACAAAGCCAATACACAAAGGCGCGACTACCACCAGCGCAGGGAGGTTATCTCTGATGGCTGTCATCATCTGTCTCTCACCTCACTTCTCATCTCCGCTATCCGCCGGGCATCAAGGGTGCCGTAAGCCCCATACAGCCTAAACACCAGTGCTAGGGCCAAAGCTGAAACACTGACACTGACCACTATGCCGGTGAGCATCAGAGCCGAAGGCAGCGGGTTGACGTAGACGCCTCCAGGCCTGGTTTGATCCAATATGGGTGGAACACCGCCCCGGATATTGCCTGCTGCCACAAACATGAGGAAGACGGCACTCTCGATAATATGGATCCCGATGAGCTTCTTGATTACATTAGAGCGGGTGAGCACAATAACAGTACCGATGGCAAACAAGATGACCGCCGCAAAGTATGGGTAGTTGATCAACAGTTTTCTCAGCATCATACCTCTTCCTCCAGCATGGTAAAGAACAGAGTAACCATGGTACTGGCAACCTTAATCCCGACTCCAATGCCGAGAAGGGCTATCAGCCCTCCAGAAGATATAGTCCCGGGCACCCCCACATCGATTCCCGCCAGCTTATTGGCTAGAAAGGGAGCCCCTTTAACGATGCCAACCAGACCCAGAAGTGCATACCAGAGGGTACCGTAGCTCTCGGCCCAGGTGGTGACCTTCTCCGGTATCACA
>JAAZHE010000146.1 GCA_012510855.1 Bacillota bacterium
AGACAGCAAGTTGCGGGAACGGCTTATATTACGGGGATAGCGACAGATAGCGAAGTTCTCATGTGCTTGGGCTGCCGCCGAAACCTGGATGGTATACCAAGCACTGGCGTAGCCAACGTAATGAACACAAAGGAGTCTAGAGGGAATGGCCAGGTGTCCAGAGTGGGCCGATCTGCCCCTTGGGGAGATGTTGGCAGAGTACGGGCTGTTTGTCAAGGCTTGGAAGGAGGTCTCTTCATGTCTCAAGGTGGAGGCAGCTCAGGGCCTTTTTCGCTTAAAGTGTTTTGCATATCCTCAAGAGGAGTTCCCGTTTATCTACAGATTGATGCAGTATCTTGAGCAACGGGGATTTCGCCATCCCGAGAAGATGAGACTTACCAGCCGGGGGAAGCTGGGTTTATCCATCGCCGGCCGGTTCTATTACTTGGCATCTTGGCAGGAAGGAACCACCAATTTTGAACTAGGATCGGAAACCCTTCTGCAGATCGGCAGCCTCCTCGGCAGTCTTCACGCTGCCAGCCGCGGCTTTCCAGCTGGCGAGACTATCCATCCTGCCCGAGTGCAGTGGGGAGCATGGCCTGCCAAACTCACCGCCCGCTACCAAGATCTCCGCCAGTTCCTTGAAATGGCCCAGCGTGGTGTTACCCCCTTCGATAGGCTCTTTTTTCAGCAGGAGAAGGTCTTACTGGCAGCTGCCGAGGGTTCTTTGCAACGGTTAAAGCAGCTTCCCTACCAAGAAATAGTCAACCGAGACCGGCAAGCTAAGTTCGTCTGCCACCGGGACTGCATACCCCGAAATGTGGTGCGGCGGCCAGATGGGGAGTTTGCGCTGATTGACTTTGATAACGCCGCGCACGCAGAGCGGATTGATGATCTGGCGAAGCTGCTTCGCACTTTTTCTGACTGGCAGCTGGAAAGGGCTCGGTACTTGCTTAGAGGGTATGGACAGTGGTTTCCCGTGGAAGAGGAAGAGATCCGCTTAATTGAGGCTTTCTTGGAATTTCCCATGGAGTACTGGCAGCTGGGCAGGATTAGTTACCAGCGGGGGCGTCCCCACCTTCGAGCTTTGCAAAAGCGTTTGGCGGTTGACCAAGCTAAAGGAGAATTCCTGAGGAATTTAGTTGAAATCCAGAGAGGGTGATGAGTGACCATGCAACTCTCCTTAGATACCGAGGATAAATGGCAAGACGTTGATGCGGCAAAGGAGCTTCTCCGGGAGGTAGAAAGCCGGTATGACTTGGAAGTTGAGCTCTTTGCCAGGGAGGGTCCCATCTATGTCTTGCAGACTTCAGCGGGTTTAAAAGCACTCAAGAAGTCAGACCTTTCCCAGTTAGAACTAGATTATATCACCCATTCCCTGGCGGATATAGACAAACAGGGCTGTACAGCTGTTGTGGTGCCCCTTGCTGCCGCTGACGGTTCCCGGTATTTCCGCTTTGCAGATGCCCATTATTTTCTAATGGACTGGGTTAAAGGTAGACATTGTGATTACCTCTATGAAAAGGATGCCTTAGCAGTGGCCAAGGCTTTGGGAAGGCTCCACGCTGCTTCTAGAGGCATCAAATTCGATCCCGTCCCAGATACCCGCTGGCTGCTGGGTTTTTGGCCGCTCCATTTTTCCCGCAAGCTAGATCAGATGAAGGCCTTTGCCCGGGAAGCCCGGGAGAAAACGGTGCCCAGCTCCTTCGATCAGCTGTATCTGAGGGATTTTCGCCGCTATTATCGGCAGGGAGTTGAGGTGCTAGAGAAATTAGCTGATTCCAGTTACTCTGAACTCTGCCAAGACCTGTCGCTGCGGGCCTTTTGCCATCGGGACCTGGCATATCACAACGTACTGATGGATGGTAAAGGCATCAAGTTTCTGGACTTTGACTACAGCATGGTGGACCTCGGTCTCCATGATTTAGCTGACCTGCTCCTGCGCAACCTGGTGCTGCTTAATTGGAATTGGGAGCGGGCAAGACGCATTCTCGCTGCCTATAATTCCGTGGTGCCACTGGATCACCGGGCATATCCTGTACTGGCAGCATTTCTTCAGTTTCCCCACGAGTATTGGCAAATAGGACTGCAGTACTATTACGAAAAGCAGCCCTGGTCAGAGGAGCATTTCCTGGCCCGGTACGAGCGCAAACTGAGGTCTCCCGAATTGCGGCAGCGCTTCCTTAACACTTTCACAAAGGCATTTGCATAGGATGAAGGGACTATAGTAATGGACTCTACTCCTATGTGATTTGGTACTCTTAGCAGCAAGTAGGTGTACTAGGAATGGAGTGAGGAGGAAATCGCCAATGGCGTATGCCGTAGTAATGGCGGGAGGCAATGGAAGCCGTTTGTGGCCGAAGGTTAGGATGAAGGCACCTAAACCTTTAATGGTGCTTGAAGGCAAGACTCTTCTAGAGAAGACCCTAGAGCGGGCCATTGCTTTAGTGGGCCGGGAAAATGTATTTGTGACAACCAATGAGAGCCTAAAGGATACAATCACCACCAGCATTTCTCCGTCCTTATCTGGCAGGGTGTATACAGAACCGGGGGTAAGGGATACGGGCCCGGCCATGGGCTTGATGGCGGCCAGGATAGCTGTATCGAAACCAGAAGCGGTGATTGCTTTTTTACCTGCGGATCACGTGATTCTAGATGAAACGGAGTTCACCAGGGTGCTGAAAGCCGCTCTAACAGCCGGAGAGACTGTAGACGGCTTAGTGGTCATTGGAATTTCTGCCGTCGAACCTTGTACTTCCTATGGATACATTAGGCGGGGCAAGGAGCTCTATGTTCAGGACGGTTATCCGGTGTATAAGGTAGAGCGGTTTAGAGAAAAGCCCGGACCAGATAAAGCCCAACGGTATATAAAGCAGGGAAATTACCTTTGGAACAGCGGTATAGTCGTGGGCCGGGCGGGAATGATCGTAGACCTGCTAAAAAAGCATAATCCCAAGCTCAAACCCGGCTTAGAGGAAATTATGGCCAGCCTAGGCCAGCCCGATGAAGCTGCGGTGATTCAAAGAGTCTACAGTGAGTTTGAGCGGATCTCCTTCGACTATGCCGTGCTGGAGAAAGCGGCAAAAATCTATATGGTGGTGGGTGATTTCGGCTGGGAGGATATCGGCAGCTGGAGTTCCTTGGCTAAGGTTTCTCCTCGGGATGACGCAGGCAACATCTTTTCCGGCAGGGCTCTCGTAATTGACACCGTCAACTGTCTGGTATCTGCCCCAGGAAAGCTGGCAGCCCTAATAGGGGTTGAGGATCTAATAGTCATCGATACCGATGATGTGCTGTTTGTTTGTAAGAAGGATAGAGACCAAGAAGTGAAAAGCCTGCTAAGCCGTATCCGGGAGGCAGGCTGGGATGAGTATCTCTGATGCAGGCTTGGGGGTATAGATCGTGGATCTTCGGTTCGGTACAGAGGGTTGGCGGGGTATCATCGCCGATGATTTTACCTTTGCCAATGTGCGGCGGGTAGGGCGGGCTGTAGCCTGGTATCTCCGCGAGCTCGATGTCCAACAAGGGGTAGTGATAGGCTATGATACTCGTTTTCTTTCCAGCCGCTGTGCCCGGGAGATAGCCGGTGTCATCCAGCAAGATGGTATACCAGTCTATCTTGCTCATCAAGCGGTGGTGACTCCCGCCCTTTCCTTTGCTGCCGCCAGGTTGAAGATGGACTTGGGCATCATGGTTACTGCCAGTCACAATCCCCCTGAATACAACGGTATCAAAATCAAGGCCGGCGACGGGGGCCCCGCAGATCAAGAAGTGATCAATAGAATTCAAGAGCTTCTGCCGGATTCAGCGCCGTCTATGACGACAAGTTCCCCAGGGCTCGCAGAGATCGATCTTGACGGAATCTATCTCGATGGGGTAAGACAGCAGGTCAAATGGTCATACGTATCCGACTCAGGCCTGACAGTGGTCGTAGACAGCATGCACGGTGCCGGTGCGGGATATCTTGAGACTCTGCTTGGGGAGCGCGGTGTCAAAGTTATTGCGATAAGGAAAGAGATAAATCCCAGCTTTGGCGGCACTAGCCCTGAACCCATCGCTGCCAACTTAAAACCTCTAGCTGCCGCAGTCAGGAGGTATCGGGCAGATTTGGGGTTGGCCCTGGATGGTGACGGCGACCGCTTGGGGGTTGTGGATCACTTGGGTAATTATGTCGATGCCCATCGGGTTTTCCTGCTCCTTCTCACCCATCTTGTCCGGAACAGAAAGCAGAGGGGAATAGTAGTCAAGACGTTCTCAACTAGTTCCTCCATTGACCTTGCGGCTCGGAATTTCGGCTTGACGGTGAGGGAGACGCCCATTGGCTTTAAGCATATTGCTAGAGTATCCCGCCGGGAGCCTGTCTTGATGGGCGGTGAAGAAAGTGGAGGTTATGGATTTCCCCAACACCTATTGGACCGGGATGGGATCTTGGCTGGTCTTTTGTTGGTGGAGTGTGTCGCGGAGGAGCAAAGGTCCCTCAGGTCTATCCTGGATGGGTTAGAGGAGCAGTTCGCCCCCGGCTATTATCGGAGATTGGACCTGCCGGTAGCATTTAGCCCCCTTTGTGAGTTAGTGCCACCTTCCAGGCTGGGAAATAGGGCTGTTACCGAGGTTGAGAAACTGGACGGCTTGAAGCTCAGATTCGGCGACGAAGGTTGGATCCTCTTTAGACTATCCGGGACTGAGCCGGTGCTAAGGGTCTATGTTGAGGCTGAGACCGAAGCAGCAGTAGAGGAGATCATACAGGAGGGCTGCCGCTGGATTGCCAGTCAGACAGCTCCGCAGGCGGTGTCGGCAGTCTCCCGGTAGTCAATTCATGCTGGGACAAGCAGCGGAAGCTGCTGTGCTGACTTATGAGTCAAGGAGTATTGGAGGGTTGGGGTATGGAGTACGGGAGCGATGGGGGAAAACAGGATCTACCTCCCATGGCCGTAGGCTCCTAAGTCACATAAAGATATAGTGACTTTGCAGAATGGGCAAAGCCCAGAGACTGGGCAGTACTACTGAAAAGGCTCATCCCACATCCCTCCCTTCTGGGGGAGGCGGCCTTTACACCACCCCGGTTCCCGGCTGCACTTGCGGCCGGGTGGGCTGGGGCAGGCTGCCCCCCTTTTTTATATATTTAAAAACCCAATTCACAGTGAATTGGGCTCAAGGGGTCTATGGTAATAGCAGTCCCGCGGGATTAATCTAGGCTGATCAAGCCGTAGCGAATTGCCCAGAGGGCAACTTTGGTACGGTTGCGGGAGCCCATCTTCCGGTA